>JBJTUF010000203.1:0-2552 GCA_046080565.1 Cuspidothrix sp.
GAAACGTACCGGAGATTTAGTATACGTTCAGGTGAGAAGTTCAGCAGGATTATCTGGTGAAAGAAAATATCAAATAATTCCAGATGGTTTGCTAAATTTGGACACAGGTACTCGTTTAACCAAACAATGAATTAATTAACCAAGATAATTTATCCAGTTATTAAACCTTATTTAAACTGATTTATGCCAGAATCAGCAACAACTATTTTCCGAACAAAAAACTCTAGAAATTAGGAGCAAATCTATCATGGCTAACAACTTCGTCTGGGTTAACGCAACTACCTTAAATGGTACTCTTTGGGATAATGGAACCTTACTCTCAGCAGTTCCAATTACTCAAATAGGGGCATTGACTATCGGAGGTAGCACAAAAAAATATCTTGATGCCCAACTCACTAATACGGGAAACATAACTACTAATGCTGTTGGTGTTGTGTACTTTCAAGATGGAGCTATTCTTAACAATTCTGGTAATTTTGAGCTACAAAGTGGGGTTCTTCAGAATGTATCGTCTCTAAGCTCGCCTGCTGTTGGGACTTTCAAGAACTCTGGTACTCTCAAAAAGACCACATTAGGAAATGGTAGTATTGTAGTTAATTTTAACAATACAGGAACAGTCAATGTTGAGTCAGGTATCTTAACAATAGGGGGAGGAGGAGTCAGTGATGGGGGAATCTTTAACATCACTAGCGGTAAAACCCTTACATTTGATGCTTGGAGAGATGGCTATACCCTCAGCAATGGATCAAAAATTAATGGGAATGGCAACCTAACCTTAGTGGGACTCTTCAATTTAAAACTATCAGAAGGAGCCGCCATTGCTAGTACGGTTCAACTCACCATTGACAGTTTACACAATCCAGAATTATTTGGATTTCAGGTAGATCAAGATTGGACACTGCCCACGATTACCAAATGGAATGGAGGGACTTTCAAAAGTACGGGAATATTGACTAACAAGGGTAGTTTAACCATCGGAGGTGGTAGAAAAAAATATCTTGATGCTCAACTCAATAATACGGGAAACATCACTACCAATGCTTATGTTGATACTGGTGTTGTGTACTTTAAAGATGGGGTCATTGTCAATAATTCTGGTAATTTTGAGCTACAAAGTGGGGCTTTTAGCAAGGTAGAATCGTCTGCTGTTGGGACTTTTAACAACTCTGGTACTCTCAGAAAGACCACATCAGGAGATGGTATTATTGGATTTACTTTCAATAATACGGGAACAGTTAATGTTGAGTCGGGTATCTTAACATTAATGGGAGGAGTCAGTAACGGGGGAATCTTCAACATCACTAGCGGTAAAACCCTTAAATTTGGCGGCTCTTCTGGTTTTCATAGTGGCTATACCCTCGGCAATGGATCAAAAATCAACGGGAATGGCAACCTGATCTTAGAGAGCCATGGTCGACTCTTCGATTTAAAACTATCAGAGGGAGCCGCCATTGCTAGTACGGTTCAATTCACTATTGACAGTACAATGCACAATTTTAGTTTGTGGAACTCTGATGCAGTAGCTGGATTTCAGGTAGATCAAGATTGGACGCTGCCCACTATCACTAATTGGAATGGAGGGACTTTGAAAAGTCCGGGAGTTCTGACCAATAGCGGTACTTTGACCATCGGTGGCGGTAAAAAGAAATATTTAGATGCCAAACTCAATAATACAGGGAACATCGTTGGTAATTTCCTCAATGAAACTTTACCATTACACTATAATTTGATTTTTCAAGTGGGTTCTGTTCTTAATAACTCTGGTAATTTCAAATTACAATCAGGGACAATTGGGTTTCTCGATGGTGCTATCTTCAACAACTATGGCAATTTTGAATTGCATGAAGTGGGTATTTTAAATATAGCTAATGGTATCGATATATCTGAAGGGACAATTAACAACTTTGGAACTTTCAAGAAAACCACGATAACAACTGGAGGATTTGGATTCACCAACGTTAATTTCAATAACAAGGGAACGGTCATTGTCGAAGCAGGTACGCTTAGACTATATGGTGGAGTCAGTGATGGTGGCATATTTAACATAAATAGCGGTAAAACCCTTATTTTTAATTCCATTTATACCCTTAGTAATGGAACCAAAATCAACGGAGATGGCAACCTCATTGTTAAATATGGAATCCTAGATTTAAAAGTATCGGAAGGAGCCACTATTGCTAATACCGTGAAATTAACTGTTGATACCGTAAGCGGAGGATTTCATGTTGATGGAGATTGGACACTGCCCACGACCACCAATTGGATATCTGGTACTTTCAAAAGTACAGGAATTCTGACCAATAGTGGTAACTTAAATTTAATTGACGGTTCTCCAACCGGTTCTGCAAGAAAGCTAGATGGTCAACAACTTAACAATACTGGAAAAATCTTTCATGATCGGGGTAATCTAAAACTTCTCGATGGTGCCATCCTCAACAATTCGGGCAATTATGAGGTAAAGGTACTTTCTGGGTATTCGATTAGCATAGGTGGCACATTCAATAATTCTGGGACTTACACGAAAACCTTGCGCGGAGAAAATTTTGTTGCGG
>JBJTUF010000204.1:0-29211 GCA_046080565.1 Cuspidothrix sp.
TGGCGTTGTCCTGCGGTTCTTCTGGGGTCTTGTAAGTCTGTGAATGCTTCTATAATTGCTATTTCTGACATTTTTCTTACTCATAGATGCCTGATTATCTCTACCATTTTATCCTCTTTTTTAGAATGAAATAGCCCTGCTGTAAATGCTTAATTTTAGTAAGATTAATTCCCCATTTTAAGCGATTAGGAGAAGCAATAGCTAAATCTACAATATTCCAAGGAAAAGCTGAATGGGTAGGACGAAATACCTCTGGTTGATATTGAGAACCCCGATAAACTAGAGAATAAAAATGTAACGATTGAAAATGATCCTTAATTGCCAATTCTGATACTAAACTATTTAAATTATAGTATTGGGGAAAGAAACCATGAAAACCATGTTCCATCATAAAAGTTTCTCCCGCAGCTTCAATTTGCCAACTAGCAATTTTACCACCAAGCTGAGGAGACTTTTCTAATAGTGTAACTGCAAATCCTCGCTGCACCAATTCATAAGCACAAGCTAAACCTGCTAAACCTCCGCCAATTACGACTACACTTTTAGGAGTATTCAAAACTCTGGGTAATTCCAGGGTATCTGGTTGAAAAATTGTTGGTTGTGGTTTACTAAACCGAGAATATCCTGTAACTCCGACAATAGTACCCACCCCAAATAATTTTAGTAATGTCCGTCGAGAAATGGTAGATGCTTCTGGTAAAATAAATTTTTGGCTCATGATTTACGCAATTAACTTGTCACGATCAAACACAGCAAGAAATAATAAATAGAATTTAACAGCTTTTTCTGGAAATTGCCAATGTATAATAAATTAAATCAGAATCAGAATAAGATCCCCAACTTCTTCAAGAAATTGGGGATCTAGGATCTAGTAGAATATAGCCATCCTAAATGAAATGTGAATATCTCTTATTTTCCTACCTCTGTGTCCTCTGTGCCTCTGTGGTTCGTTTAAAAAAACAGTTCAAAATTCAAATAGGAGTCCTATATATTAACTAATGATCATGAAGTATTGGCAAGAAACTATTGCTGTCACTCAGCGCATTCTCATTGAACTCTTACGACGCAGACGCAGCTTGATTTTTTGGAGTATTTTTCCGATTTCAATTTTAATCCTCAACGGATTTATTTTAGCAGAACGAGCAAAATTAACAATGGCTGTGGCTTTTGAAAATGCTGCACCATCAACTTTAGTGGGGGCAGCACTTTTTTTTAGTTGTTTGGGAGGAAGTGTGGCAACTGTAGTTGCAGAAAGAGAACAACAGACATTAAAAAGATTGTTTATTTCTCCTTTAAGTGGGACATCCTATTTTTTGGGAATTTTCCTAGCTCATAGTAGTATTGGTATAGGACAAACTCTCTTAGTTTATACTATTGCTGCTTTTTGGGGAGCAACATTTAAAGGTGATATTTTCTTAGGAATTACTATTATTTTATTAAGCATCATTGCTTATGTGGGTTTAGGTTTTATTTTAGGTACACAATTAGCCCGCAGAATTGAAGATGTGAATGCTTTAGTTGCAGCTTTTGGTGTACCTTTATTAATTTTAGGTGGGGCATTTTTACCCACTTCTTTATTTCCCAAAACTCTGTTAGATATCGCTCAATATAATCCCATATATCACATGAATGAAGCTTTGTTAAAAGTTTCTGCCAAGGGAGATAAAATTAGTGATATTCAATCTCATTTTATTTTTTTAGTGGTGTTTGCCATAGTCATGTTAATTTGTGGTTGGCTATCCTATCGGCGAATGTTAATGGTAGAAAGAAGATTGTAATATTTTAGTTAGGGAAATAGTAATTTAGCAATATATTCAGCATTTCTTTTTTCTCGCCAAACCCAATGATTATCCTGACCTTTTTTTTTGAATATGGATCATGGCTTGTGCAATTAATTGTTCTAAATCATCTAAACTAGAATAACATGAACCGATGGAAACTGGCCAGCTAATTTGGTGGTTAATTACAGGGTAATCAGGGGCAATAATATAACATCCACAAGAACCAGCATCACTTATTACTCCACTAGCGCGATAATAATAACGCTCTTTGTCAAAGTCAGTAACTAAAATATCTAATTGTTGTAAAGCATGGAGATAATCTTCATCTTTTGTCGTATCAATAAAGGTAATATCTGAGGAGGTTTCTAAAAATTTCGGCTTTTGGTTAATAGGTGTACCAATTACTAATTCTAGTTGCTGAGAATGTTGAGAAACATAATGTCTGAGTTTTTCTAAAATCTTGTTAATAGGTTTATCTTCTCGAATAATTCCGATAATACCAATTTTGATTTTATCATTTTCGTTTAACCGTTCTCCTGGTTGTAATTTTGGGGTAACTTCACTAATAATAGGATGGGGAATGACAATTTTAGAAGCTGGTGAGAATTTTAAATCATCTCTGACATAATCATCATCTAATTCTAAAAGAATGACTTTAAATTTAGGATTGAGTCTCAGAAATTTTTGCAGATAAACAAAACCTAGATATTTAATTTTACTTTCTTGAGCAAATAATTGATTGCCATGAATACCTAAAAATACTGGTTTCCCTGTAGATACTAACATCGGTAATAGGGTTAAAAGATGTTGATTATAAATTTCCATCACATAAATACTATCAACATCTTTGAGGGATAAAGCTTGTAACCCCATGGAAATATGACGATATTCACGCCTTAATTGTAATCCTACGGAATAATTAGGAATAGCTTGGGTAAATTTGATAAACCATTTAGGAATAGGTCTTTCTATGGTGACAAAGCCGATTTTATGATCAGATAGGTGCTGATTTATTAGTAATAGTTCTCTGAGTCCTGGGTGAAATATTTGCATATATAGCTTTTTGAAGTTAAGTTAGTTATGGATGTATTTAATATTATACAATTAAGATTTCTTACACTACCTCACAAGAATGAACTAAAGGTAACAAGGGTCCAATTTGTTCTTGTCCATTTACAGCTAATTCACTGTGACATAAATAGAGTCTATCAGATACACGCGCCAATAAATCGGCAACAATTCTTTCTAGTCTTTCTGTTTGGGCTAATTCTTCATCTGCTGCTGTCCAAGGTTGTCCTAACCTATCCCGTAAAAATAAGTTAGCACCATATAAAGTCGCTGCACCACCTTTTGCCCATAGGGGTGAACCAATATCTAACCAAAAATGCCAACGGTGATTTTTACGACTAGCACGGTATTGAAATATTGTAGCTAAAGTCACAGCTTTTTGAGTGCTACCGATAGAACGCAGTGGATAGGGGTTAGCGGTAATTGTTCCCCTTCGCAAGAGTTGAATAAATTCTGCAATGGTGGTACTAAGAGTCTGTGGTGTGTGTATAGAAAGCAACAAAGAGTCTGTTTGTTTTAAGCGTGTATCTATTTCCCAATAATGTTGAGCAGTTTCTAGTAATTCTCTTAATGCTGCTAATTCTTGATAAGAAGGATTCTTGTTATTACATACAAAGTCTTGAATCGCTTTATAGAGCAGAAAAATGGGTGTGAGGAGAAGACGCTGTTGATATTGCGATCGCTGTTCGGCAATCCATTGTAATATTTCTTCATAAGCTTTCGTGGCCATATAGCCAATTCTATCCCAGCGTTCAAAGGTTTTGACTGGTAATAAATCGGGGTTTTCCGGGTGAGGAACAAAACAATAATCAGCGATTAAACCCGCCCGCACCGGATCTATTTTAGAATGATAAAATTCCTTTTCCTCAGTGTTTTCACCTTGATATTGACTCAAAACTACGAGCATTTCCGCCACCCCATCCTGATCTACCAACCGGCCCAAACCAGGATAAACTAGAGCCATAAGGGTGAGTAATGCCCTAACCACCGATGAACTAATTAAAGGGCGTTGTTCGTTGAGAGATGTCACTACAATATTTTGTTTAGTTAGTATTTCTACTAGGGTATAACGGGCGATTGCATCTAAACCAGGTGCAATAATCGCTACTTCATCTGCCCCCACTTCCCCGGATTTTACACCATCAATAATGATCTCCGCTGTTTGCCGTAATAACTGGGCGCGGGAATTAGTTTGAACAGGTTTCACACAACTGGGTAAACTTAACATAGTCATTGGCTGTGTGACTAATTTTACCATTTGATTAGTCAAAACATAGCCCAAACTATTTTGGGGAAGATTAGTTAAATTTTCTACTTGACAAAGAGCAGATAATCTGGATAGATATAGAGGATCTGCACCTAAACCCCAGCGTACAGCCCCATTAGTATTGTAGCTAAAAGCACCTACAGCCCCAGCATCTAAGAGAAATGTAAATAAGTTAGCAGCGATCGCCGGATAATCATCCACATCATCTGCTATGATGCCCTGATAACGTTGGTGCAAATGCTGTTGATAGCTACCATCAGTTAACAATTTTTGGTGATAAAGTTCCGTAATCAAACCATAAGTTAATAATCCCCTTTCTAAACACCAACTTCGCCAATTTAGTAGTAAATCACCCAAAAATTCCGGTTCTAAATTGCTAAGATCATTTTCTAAACCAGTGTGCAATATTTGAGGAATATCTTCACAACATACACCGCTATAAGCCGCTAATTGCCATAAATCCAGGATACGTCTAACTAAACGATTCTCATTTATACCAACACGTCGCAAAATTTCCCCATCTAATTGAGAACTCCAGAGTTTAGTTGCTAATTCTTGTTCTGTTTCTGGACGTAATCTTACCGGAAATTGGGCTTTAATTAACAAAGAATCAATTAATAAAGGCCAAAATAAAATTACCTCATCTTGAAAAAACCCCAAAGCAGTTTTGACACGAAGAGGATATTTTCCTAATGTTAAATTAGTCACTAAATCAGCTAATTCTCGTCGCTTATCATCATTAGCAGCTAATAGTAAAATACCTAATTCTTTTTGATGTAAATTAGCAGTTTTAACCCTAGATTTAATTGGGGAATTATGA
Source organism: Cuspidothrix sp. (assembly GCA_046080565.1). GTDB lineage: Bacteria > Cyanobacteriota > Cyanobacteriia > Cyanobacteriales > Nostocaceae > Cuspidothrix. Next base: position 4,937 of record JBJTUF010000204.1, read on the forward strand.
ATATTTTTATTATAAAATAAATCAGATCCTTGATTCACAGTTTGTAACCAAGTACCCAGATAGTTCACCAACCGAGTAGTTTTACCACTACAGCTAGTTCCAAAAATCCAAAGAGAATCAGAAATCATGGTTCTTGAGTTAACCTAAGTTTAGTAGTGGATAATCCCAGATAATCATTGAGGATGGAAAATACAGTGTTTAGCCAAAAAATCTACCCTTTTTTGCTGGCTGCTTACAAATGGTATCTTACGACACCTGAACGGGCTTTAGAGCAAGCCTATCAAGCAGCTATACACATTAAGGAAATTGAAGATAAACATTTTAATGGTAACAAAATAGACCCTGAATTTACCATACACAGCACCAGTGTCATGGATTATTTTCAAGCAGATTTACAAAAGTTATTAAAAACTGTCAGAATGAGGCTGACAGAATTTAAAGCTAGTCGTTGGTTTGCCAATAAATCTAAACAAAAAGCTGCCCTGAAATTTGGCATAGAATATTCTAGTCCAGCCGTAATTTTAGAGAAACTAGAATTTATTGATCAAATTACCAGTAAATATATTTATCAGGATTTAAAAACTAATTATAAAAATACTAATTCCCCACCAGTTAAAGTTTCTACAGACTTAGTTAATTCTCCCCCATCCACTCCGAAAAAACAGAATATAGTTAATCCCAATATATCTAGAGGTAAAGCTAATAGTACCAGTCTTTTACCCCGTTCAATTTTCAGTACGATCACCAGACTACAAGTAGAATTAGATCCATATTCAGAACAAGATGTAGTTAAAAACTTTCGTGAAGCACAACAAAGAAGTATCATCTCTATTCGGTTTATTCTCTTACTAATTATAGTACCTTTGCTCACTCATCAAGTTTCCAAAACCTTACTTATTGGACCATTAGTAGAACACTTTCGTCACCAAGAAACAGTAGAAATCTTCCTCAATTTAGAAATGGAAGAAGAAGGACTATTAGCATTACAAAAATTTGAAGAAAAAATCAAATTTGAAGCCTTAATTAGTGATGCCCCTCCTCTCAATTCCGAAGAATTAGAACTGAAAATGAAAGAAAAAGCCCAGGAAGTAAAAAAAGAATTTCGCAAAGAAAGCGCTAATGCCATCAAAAATGTATTTGCTGATATTTGCGCCGTGATTACCTTTACTTGGCTATTGCTAATTAGTAAACCTTCTATTGCCGTTGTCAAAGAGTTCTTTGATCATGTAGTCTATGGTTTAAGTGATAGTGCCAAAGCATTTATTATCATTTTATTTACCGATGTCTTTGTCGGTTTTCACTCTCCTCACGGGTGGGAAGTCATCTTAGAAGGTATATCACGCCATTGGGGATTACCAGCCAATCGTGATTTTATTTTCTTATTTATTGCTACATTTCCCGTAATTTTAGATACCATATTTAAATATTGGATTTTCCGTTACTTAAATCGTATTTCACCCTCTGCCGTTGCCACCTACCATAACATGAATGAATAACCCAAAGTTTGTTAATATTGCTATTACTTTACCCCTACTCATGGCTAGTTTAATTGTGGGAATAGAACCACTCCCAAATCAAGAACTTGCTCCTCCAGAATGTCGGTTAGGAAAATGGAAATTACCACCATTAGCTAACAACAAAAATAATAAATTATCCGTACTAATTCCCAGAAAATCTATTACTTGCTGTCAAGAAGATATTTCTTGTTTAGACCAAGCAATTTATAATGACAAAAATGATCAAATTGCCGATAAAAAAGCTCTTTTACAATCAATAGATTACAGCCTTAAATATTTACAGACAGCAAGGGCAATTAAAGCTTATCAAAAATCAGCAATTACCAGAGAAAGAGTCATTCAAAGCTTACAACGATTTCGCCAATTGTTAATTTCCACAAAATCAGCATCAGAACTACACGCAGCCATAGAAAAAGAATTTGTTTTTTATCAATCTGTAGGCAGAGATAGCAAAGGAACAGTTTTATTTACTGCCTATTATGAACCTTTATATTTAGCCAGTCGTCAACCTACCAAAGAGTTTCGTTATCCAGCTTATCGTTATCCACCTGATTTAAAATCTTGGACAAAACCCCATCCCACCAGATTAGAACTAGAAGGTGCAGATGGTTTACAAGGTAGCAAAGGAAAATTAAAAGGATTAGAATTATTTTGGTTTAAAGATCGTCTCCAACCTTATATAATTCAAATTCAAGGTTCAGGCAGACTAAAACTAACAGATGGAACTGAAACAACCATCGGTTATGCAGGTAACATAGCCTATAATTATAGAAGTCTAGGCAGATCATTAGTTGATGATGGTAAATTACCATTAGAAGGGTTAACTATGCCAATTATTCTTGACTACTTTCGCAAATATCCCCAAGATTTAAATATTTATATTCCCCGCGATCAAAGTTTTGTATTTTTTGAAGAAAGTCACGGACAACCCGCCCAAGGATCTATTAGTGTACCCCTCACTCCCGAACGTTCTATTGCTACTGATAAATCCCTCATGCCTCCTGGTGCTTTAGCTTTAATTCGCGCTCCCTTTCCCTATATTAATAACAGTAATAAAATTGAATATCAGGTTGTTAGTCGTTACGTTTTAGATCAAGATGCAGGTGGCGCAATTAAAGGCGCAGGTAGAGTGGATTACTATTTAGGAACAGGTGACTCCCCCGGAGAAAGGGCAGGAGTAACAGTTAGTAATGGACAATTATTTTATCTATTACTAAAAGCCCAGAATTAACATATCAATCATCATTACTTCCATTTATCCTTAATTTACTTTGTGTGAATTATCCTCGACTGTAGCAAGTTCTGTTTGGTGGCAAAAAAATAAATCAAATTCTGAAATAACTGATCAAAGATCGCATTTTGCTCAATAACTGTGCCAAGATAGACAATAAAGGAGTATACTGACCAAAAAGAAAATTAAACAACGCTGTGCAGATCACATTCTTAGGAACGAGTTCCGGTGTACCTACAAGATCACGCAATGTTTCCAGCGTGGCACTGAGATTGCCACAAAGGGCAGAATTGTGGTTATTTGACTGTGGAGAGGGAACTCAGCATCAAATTTTACGAAGTGACTTAAAAATTAGCCAGTTATCCCGAATTTTTGTCACCCATATGCACGGTGATCACATTTTTGGTTTAATGGGATTGTTAGCCAGTTGTGGTTTAGCTGGCAACGTAGAAAAAATTGATATTTATGGACCATCAGGTTTAAACGAATACTTACAAGCCGCCTCCCGCTATTCCCATACCCATTTTTCCTACCCCATCAAAGTCCATACTGTGCAACCAGGGGTAATTTATGAAGATGACGAATTTACTGTTACTTGTGGTCTTTTACACCACCGCATTACTGCCTTTGGCTATCGAGTATCCGAAAAAGATAGAAATGGGCGGTTTGATATAGAAAAAGCTAAAGCCTTAAATATTCCAGCAGGTCCAGTTTATGGACAACTCAAACGCAAAGAAACAGTCACCCTAGAAGATGGCAGAGTTATCAATGGCGCTGAATTATGTGGACCAACAGAAATTGGCCGCAAAATCGCCTATTGTACAGATACAGTTTATTGTGATGGTGCGGTACATCTTGCCAAAGATGCGGATGTATTGATTCATGAAGCAACTTTTGCTCATCAAGATGCAGAAATGGCATTTCAAAGACTACATTCTACAACCACAATGGCAGCGCAAACAGCTTATGGTGCAGGAGTTCGCAAACTGATCATGACTCATTTTAGTCCTCGTTATGCTCCAGGAAATAGTATTGAATTAAAAGATTTACTTAAAGAAGCAAAAGCGATTTTTCCCCAAACAATTATGGCTCATGATTTTATGGTTTATGATGTCCCTAGACGACGAGAACCTGAATTAAAGGTGAGTGCTTAATTTTCAACTAATTTTGCGTTAATTATGAACAATATCCCCCAAATTGGACAACCAGCCCCTGATTTTTCTATCCCAGATCAAAACAATAATATAGTTAAGCTAATTGATATAAATGAGTGGATAGTTCTCTATTTTTATCCTAAAGATAATACTCCTGGTTGCACTACTGAAGCTCTAGACTTTACTGCATTATCCTTAGAATTTACTAATATAGGAGCAAAAATCATCGGTGTTAGTCCTGACTCCGCTGCTTCCCATTGCAAATTTATTGCTAAACACAATTTAGCCATTACTCTATTAACTGATCCCGAACATCAATTAATAGAAGGATATGGTGCATGGCGGTTAAAAAAGTTCATGGGTAAAGAATATATGGGAGTTGCTCGTTCAACTTTCCTAATTTCACCTGATAAAATCATCGCCTACGCTTGGCCTAATGTCAAAACAAAAGGTCATGCTGAAGCTGTATTCAAAAAAATTAAGGAATTAACAGCTATTTAAACTTTTGTAGTCTGATAAATCAGACTATCTTAATATAAATGTTAATTAATTTAAAGTTTGCTTTACTGAGTCCTGTTAATGAAATATTATGGCAAGTCTGAACTAAATCTGGACTTACGCAAAACCTAATGCAAACACTGTCATTACGACGGAAGGAACCAATCTCAAACCCCTAAGTTTCACTATAATACGTAAGTCCTATAAATATAGAACTCCTATTTGATTTTTGAACGGAACTCGGTACACCTTTATATTCTCGAATCCTCTTGCCTTTTGCCTCTTGCCTTCCTACGTAGGAAAATATGGCTAACGCCACGCTTCGCTATCAGTAATCAAACCGGATTCCTCTATGATGGAAAGATTAATCCCTACACCAGATTTTCGTTGTGACACTTGCGTATTTCCTAAAAAATTAGGTCAAATTTTAAATTAAATCCCTCATTAATTATGTCCAGTCGTCCTATCTACCTCGATTGTCATGCTACTACCCCCGTTGATGAAAGGGTAATGGCTGCTATGATTCCCTATTTTACAGAAAAGTTTGGTAATGCGGCTAGTATCAGCCATATTTACGGTTGGGAATCGGAAACTGCTGTTAAACAAACACGGGAAATTTTAGCTCAGGCGATTAATGCGATACCAGAAGAAATTGTTTTTACCAGTGGTGCAACGGAAGCGAATAATTTAGCCATTAAAGGTGTTGCCGAAGCTTATTTTTCCAAAGGTCAACATATTGTTACTATTGCCACGGAACATAAAGCGGTTTTAGACCCTTGTGAATATTTAAAGAGTCTCGGTTTTGAAATTACAGTTTTGCCAGTTGAAAAAGATGGATTAATTGACTTAAATCAGTTAGAAAAAGCTTTGTGTCATGATACAATTTTAGTATCTGTAATGGCTGCTAATAATGAAATTGGGGTTTTACAACCTTTAGCAGCAATTGGGGAAATGTGCCATCAACGAGAAATTATTTTTCACACAGATGCAGCCCAAGCTATTGGTAAAATACCTTTAGATGTAGCTGCAATGAATGTTGATTTAATGTCTTTAACTGCCCATAAAGTTTATGGGCCTAAGGGAATTGGGGCTTTATATGTTCGCCGTCGTAACCCAAAAGTGAAACTTGCTGCCCAACAACATGGGGGGGGACATGAACGAGGAATGCGTTCAGGAACTTTATATACTCCGCAAATTGTGGGTTTTGGTAAAGCTGTAGAAATTGCAATAGCTGAACAAGAAACCGAAAATAAACGGTTAATAGAATTAAGAGAAACCCTCTGGCAACAGTTATCAAATATAGGAGGAATTCATCTCAATGGACATTCTCAAAAACGATTAGCTGGAAACTTAAATATTAGTGTTGAAGGTGTAGATGGTGCGGCTCTTTCTTTAGGTTTACAATCACTGGTGGCTGTATCTTCTGGTTCTGCTTGTTCTTCTAATAATATTGCCCCTTCCTATGTATTAAAAGCCTTGGGACATTCGGATAAATTAGCTTATGCTTCACTGCGTTTTGGTATTGGCAGATTTAATACAGTTGCGGAAATTGATTTTGTGGCGAAACAAGTAATTTCTACTGTTCAAGGGTTAAGAAGTGCTGCTGTAGTTAGTTGCTAATAGTAATTATTGTCTACCAAATCTGACTTAAATCTAATACAAATTCTGGCAACATATTTTCACCACTATGTGTTAGAGGAAGGTCTTGTTATTAAGTTAGTAATATGTTGCCGAAATTGTGATACTGAGATTTACTTATTTGTGGATGAATTATGAGCTTGTATAATAGTTGGTTTGTTCTACTTTTTAACAACCATTAAAAAAATTTACAAATTTCCCAGTTGCTGTCTTGCTGCTGCTAAAATTAATCTTTGTTCAGCACGAGCGATCGCTTGATAAGTCCTTTCCACCGCTTCTGGTTCTACAGAAATAGAACTAATCCCCCATGCTATTAATTTATCAATTATTTCTGGATAAAGTACCGGTGCTTGACCACAGATAGAACAGGGAATACCTCCATCTTGAGCCATTTTAATTAATTGTGATATTGCACCCATCACTGCTGGATGACTTGTATCCAAATATTTTGCACCTTTTACAAATTTTCCCTCTTCCCGATCTACCCCTAATAATAATTGACTCAAATCATTTGTGCCAATAGAAATACCTTCCACACCGGCTTGAATATATTCAGGTAACAGAAATAGAACACTAGGAACTTCCGCCATAATCCATAATTGAAACTGGGATATTTGCATTAACCCAGCTTGTTCAACTTTCTGACGACAAAATATAAATTCTTCCACAGTACGGACAAAAGGTAAAAGCAAATTCAGATTTTTGTAACCAGATGCTTGAACTATGGCTAAAGCTTGCAATTCTAATTCAAATACCCCTGGATTTCCTATATAATTAACAATACCTCTTTCCCTAAACATAGATGAAGGCTTGGGGGTATCTTCAGATAATGATGGCAAATCATGGGAGTGCCAATCTAAAGAGCGATAAAAAACAGGTTTGGGTGAAAAAGCACGGGTAAATTGAATAATTTGCTCCGATAATAACTCCAATAATTCTGCTTTTTTTCCTTCTAATAACCATTGTTTTGGATGTTTACCATCCAGAATATTTAACATCATCAATTCTGAACGTAATAATCCCACTCCATCCACAGGTAAATTTTGTACCTGTTCAATTAATCGTGGTTGACTTAAATTGATGAGTAATTTAGTCCCAATTATGGGTAAACTTGTGGGCTGATAATGAGCAGTTTTTTCCTGGTTTATTAATCTTTCCATTTCTTGACTAGGAAACTTGTCTGCATCTGGTGTAAACCGATATACTTCTCCCCTATCTCCATCCAGTAGCAATTTTTCACCTGCTTGCAAAATCATTGTTGCACCAGTCGCACTCACTACCGCAGGAATACCTAACTCTCTGGCTAAAATCGCTCCGTGGCTAGTTAATCCTCCTTGTTCTGTAATAATGCCGACAATATTCTGTAATAAAGGCAACCAATCAGGAGTAATAACCGGTGCAACAAGAATTACTCCTTGGGGAACTTCTGTAGGTTTTTGTGGTGAATTTAAAATATAGGCATTAGCAACAATTTTACCTTTAGCAGCCCCACAACCTTGAATAAACTGAATACTATTATTTGCAGATATAGGAACAGTCACTTCTGTAATGTAGACTTTCGATGTGAGGCTTTTAGCTCCAGAGGCTTCACTAATTGTCCATTTCATTATTAAAGTTGTACCTAATTCACTAACTAATTGATTTCCTAAACTAATTAACTCTTGTAAATATGGTTCTGGTAAAGCATATTCCTGTTGTTGAGATTCTTTCAGCAGATAAGGCAATAAGCAATTATTATTTAATATTAGTGGTAATTGTTCACCAAATAAAGAATTATCAGCGTCCAAACGATAGGCTAAAATTTTATTACCTAGTTGCTGTTCTATCACTACTCCAGTTTTTGGTTCTAGATAGTAAATATCTGGCAATACCTCACCATTGGTAATGGCCAAACCATCACCCCAGGTGGATTCAATATCCCATGCACCAGGGTTAGTGTTGAGGATACCAGAGGCGATCGCATTTTCCACGGGTTGCACTAATACCCCTAAATTAATTTTTGGCAAACTAATCTCCACAGTTCGCCAATATAATAAACTTCTGGCTCGGAATAATTGACTCCATAACCGCTTTAAACCCGTCTCAATTTCTTCCTCTTCACAGCGACAAAATACCGACTCCAATAACCCAGATACATTTTTCATTTCTTGGTTAGTAGATATTGCCAAACTTGGACGCAAAATTAAACTGCTACTTTGCCATTGTTTCGCTGCTGCCAAAATTTTCATCACCCAATCAGATGGTATTGGTGCTGACATTATTTCTTGACGCAAGCGGCCAGCTACCTGCTGAAGTTGCCGCCAATTACCTACATCTAAGTGTAAGGAAGAATGAGGTAAATCAGCGATTAACGACTCCGAACTGTGGAGATTTTCTAGAAATTGTCGCCAAACATCCCCTCCTACTACAAAACCTGGGAAAACAGGATAGCCTAGTTGTTTAATTTTGCTTAAATAAAACGCCTCAATGCCAACCTGGGCGCGGTCTTGTAGTTTAATTTCGTCAAGCCAATAGAGTTTATCCACTCAATTCATTAGGTGTCTGTTTTTAGTTGTGAGTTGGGTTTTATATTAAAGTTTTAAAAAAATCGTAAGGACTCAGGTTACAAGAGACAGAATGAATCAACGGTTTCGAGTCATTCTTGATAATTAAGGGAAAAACAGGCTTTTGGAAGATTATTGCTACCAACAAATATTCACAACTCCTGAGTGGGTGACTCGGTGACTCCTGAATTCTTACAAAAATCAAAATTCAAAATAGTTTTTTGTTACTATATTACCAATCTGTACCAATAATACAATCCATTTTAACACCAACAGAACTTGACAAATATTTATTACATTGCCAGCAGTGATTGGTTAAATACCGGGCTTCGTCTTTGTTTTGCCATGTTAATTGGAGCTATCATTGGCCTGGAAAGACAAATTAAAAATAAACCGGCTGGGTTAAGAACCCATATGCTAGTCACTTTGGGTTCATCCGTGTTTACTCTCGTCATTATCCAAATAAATGGACCACAAGTTAGTCCTGACTCTCTGAGTCGTGTTGTTCAAGGTATAGCCGCAGGAGTGGGTTTTTTAGGGGGTGGAGAAATTTTACGCGCATCTTCCCAATCATCAAAATCACCAGAAATTCATGGCTTAACTTCGGCTGCCGCTATTTGGGTAGCTGCGGCTTTAGGAATTGCTGCTGGCTGTGGTTTATGGGAATTGGGATTAATGGGTGCTGTTCTCACCGTAACTATTCTACACATTTTTAAAAGATTAGAAAAATTTTCTTAGTTTGTTGATAGTTGACTGTTATCTGTTGTGAGATAGTACCAATTTTGTATCAAGATGCACATAAAAATACTCCTGTAATCCCAGGTCTGTTTCATCCCATAAGGAGAAAGGAGTTTGTGAATATCATAAGAGAGCGATCGCCATGGAAGCATGACTATTTCGCCGGAGTCTGACGGTTAATATTATCAACAGGAGAAGTATTTGACGGCGTAAAAAGTTATAAAAAGTATGATTCTGAGAAAAAAAAATGATGTTGATGGTATTGCGGAAGGCAAGAGCAAGAGGCAATACTTCGACTTCGCTCAGTAACCAGAGGCAAGAGTAAAATCCTTGGTATGATTAGGTTTTACGAATCAATAACGTCCTAATCATTGTGGCTACAGCTATATTTCCGATAGAATTAGGACTTACGCATTTTAACGAAATCTAGGGGTTTGAGATTGCTTCCTTAGATCGCAATGACGGTATTTGCAGTAGATTTTGCGTAAGTTCAGATGATATTATCGGCTAACGTTGCACAATTGAATCTGCATAGCTAGTTTCGGCAAATTCGCTGCCTCTAGCACTAGGAACTAAAGTCCAGCCAGCTTTTAAAAGTTTCTGATAAGTTGCCCAACCTTTAGAACCGCTAGGAATGCGATAATCTGGAACTGAAAATTGAGGAAAAGCTGTGTAAGGTCGCCAAGGTTGTCCAGGTGCTATTTGCAAATGCAAAATTTTTTCATCATCTCCACTAGACTTAGATAACCAGCACATTTGTTGAAGCATAATAAACTCCTGAATTATTTAGCTGCAATATCAAAAAGGCACTAACTGCGAATGTTTAGTAGTGCAGAAAAACCTATGAATGCATATTTTGGGGTTTATCAATGATGGCTAATAGACAATATCTACCCCACGAAATAATCAGAATTATAGATTTTTTCGTAGTCAGATCGAATTACAAAATAGGCATGACAATGTTTTTTATTGCCAATCTAAAATCCTCAATTAGTATAGCAGATTTTGGTTAAATCATACTGAATTATGATCAACTGGTGACTGCCCTTATGTTGAAGACAGTAAAGATTATTCTTGTCAGGTGAATTATTTAGGAAGACAAACTCCTGTAGGTTGCTGTTTATTTAAGATGGATGACTCAATAAGAACAATGGTTATGATTCTAGATGTTCTTTGCTAAGTGATTATTTTGATAATGTTATCCACGGTTGCTAGAATTGTATGTATCTATAACTACGATTTTGCGAAAATTATAAAAAATTTATTGATCACTAAATTCCCGACTGCTAGGGACAGCCCTTATAACCCTTGTCAGATCAGGATTTCTCAAATTTGATTTATTGCTAAAATGGTTAACTATTACCGTTATAATTGGGAATGAGTATATATTTATCTTTCTGGTAATAAAGATAAGCAGAGATTATGAATCAACCAATTATTTGGATCAATGGAGACTGTTTAAGTCCCCACAACCCTGCACTTGAAGAATATCCCCAAGCCCCAGCTATTTGGGTCTGGGATGATGATTTAATTGCACAATGGCAAATTGGACTCAAACGCCTAACTTTTATTTATGAATGTTTACTAGAATTACCTGTGGAAATTCGCCGAGGCAATGTAGCCACAGAAGTTTTAGCTTTTGCCAAGGAACATAATGCTAATTTAGTAGTAACTACAGATAGTCCTAGTCCCAGATTTGATGATATTTGTAATCACATTGAAAAGTCTATAAATTTAGAAGTTTTTGCCGTTGAACCATTTTTTGAATATGACGGATATATTGATTTAAAGCGGTTTTCTCGATATTGGAAAGTAGCTGAAAAATATGTTTTTGAATAAGAGTTGGTGTAAACAGGGAACAGGGAAGAGGGAATAGTATTTATCCTGCCTTCTGCCAGTAGTTTATTATAGTGATTGGTGCAATGACAACTAAACTTGATGATGTGCAAAATCTCCTTTCAGATTTAATTTCCCGTTATGCTTCCCGTGTGGATTATTTGATGATTCGTTTGGAAGAATCCGAGGGAACAGATATAGTATTACGTGGGGATAAAGTGGAAACTCTCAGCGAGGGAATCTCCATTGGTGGCCATGTTCGCACGTGCTATAAAGGTGGCTGGGGTTTAAGTAGTTTTAATAAATTATTAACAATTGAAGAACGCATAGAAGAAGCGATCGCCGCAGCACGGATCATTGGCGATGAAGAAACCATTCTTGCACCCATTGATCCCATTCAAGCAGTATGTAAATTACCCTTGTTGGGTAGTGATCCCCGTCAGGTTGCCCTCAAACAGAAAAAAGAATTGTGCGATCGCTATACAGAATTACTCAAAACAGTAGATCACCGTATTACTACTACCTCTGTTCGCTATAGCGACAGTACCCAAAGGGTAATTATTGCTACCTCAGAAGGAACTTTTATAGATCAATCTTGGGTAGACATGGAAATGCGTTTTGCCGCCACAGCAAGAAATGGAGACACAGTACAAACCGGTAGAGAAACAACAGGTTCACGCAAAGCCTACGAGGATCTGATAAATTTAGATCCACAGGTAAAAGGCGCAGCAGAAAGAGCCGTAGCATCATTATCTTTACCTTCTGTCAAAGGTAACACTTACACCGTAGTCATTGATCCCATCCTCAGTGGTTTATTTGTTCATGAAGCCTTTGGACATCTTTCCGAAGCAGATATGGCCTACGAAAACCCCGATATTCTAGAAGTCATGACCCTAGGGCGACGTTTTGGCCCCGAAGAACTACAAATTTTTGATGGTGCAGCACCTCCAGGACATCGAGGTAGTTATTTTTACGACGATGAAGGCACACCTGCCACCAGTACCCAATTGATTAAAGATGGTGTATTAGTTGGTAGACTCCATTCCCGCGAAACCGCCGGTAAATTAGAGGAAACACCCACAGGTAACGCCCGTTGTCTCAATTATCACTATTCTCCTATCGTCAGAATGACCAATACCTGGATAGAAAGAGGTAAAACTCCAGTCGCCGATTTATTTACTGGTATTAAAGAAGGCGTTTATGCCAAAAATTGGTTAGGTGGAATGACTAATGGGGAAATGTTCACCTTTAGTGCGGGAGAAGCTTGGATGATTAGAAATGGCAAAATTGCCGAACCAGTCAAGGATGTTACTCTTTCCGGTAACGTTTTCCAAACCCTAGCAGACATAGAAGCCATTGGTGATGATTTTTACTGGGATGAATCAGGAGGTTGTGGAAAAGGAGGACAAAACGGTTTACCTGTTGGTTGCGGTGGCCCTAGTTTGAGAATTAGGGATGTTGTTGTTGGGGGAGAAAGTGCAGAATAAGTAATTAAACGCAGATAAACGGAGATGAACGCGGATAAATATTTATATGGTAGGTTGGGTTGACACAAGGAAACCCAACATGGATAGGTTTTTGTTGGGTTGCGCTGTCGCTTAACCCAACCTACATTTTATTCACATAAGTAAGTCAGCTTGAAAAAAAGGTATGTTACAAAATGTAAAATTCCTCAAAGTCTCTTGCCTCTTGCCTTGCCTCAACGATAAATTTCAACGCCTACCTACTTAGCAGTATTGACAGTTTATCTACTTGTTTTAAAAGTGATTCTAAGGTTGAGGAGTTATCTAAAACTACATCAGCACGGGCAATTTTTTCCGCCATTGGTAATTGACTATTAATTCTTACCATTGCTTGTTCTAGTGTTAAATTATTTCGTGTTATTAATCTTGCTTGTTGCTGTTGTAGTGAACAAGATACAACCCAAATTTGGTTAACTAAGCTTTCTAAATTCGCTTCAAATAATAAGGGAATCACTAAAATTAAAGTATTTGCAGATGATTCTTTAATAGCTTGATCAAAACAATTTCTCACATAGGGATGAATTAAACTTTCTACCCAATATCTTTCTTGTGGAGAATTAAAAATAATTTCCCCTAATTTTGATCGGTTTAAATTACCATCATCTAATATCATATCTTGACCATATTTGGCGGCAATTTGTGACAAAATTGGAGAACCAACAGATACCGCATCTCTAGCATAAATATCTGCATCTAAAATTGGTAAGTTGTAAGCTGTAGCCAAATAATTAGCAACTGTACTTTTACCCGTCGCAATACCACCAGTTAAACCAATTAAGTTTTTAGTCATTATCATCAGATTTTATTTAAGTGCATAAAAGCTGCAATAATTATTCCCAAATTATATAGAATTAACCGATATCCTGCTATTAACGTATATAGATTACGTAAAGTATATTTAGTCTTACCAGTTAAATCATGAAAATACCAATATACAGATGATGAAATTATTACTATAGAACATCCCAAGATAGCAGAAAATATGAGATATCTAAAATTTATTTCTAAATTAGGAAATAAATCTTTTTGTGTTCGTAAGCATAATATCATGAGAGTTCCAAGAAGTATTCCTTCTATCAAAGTATTCCAAATTAAGTCATACAAACCAATATGACGCAATATTCTTGGCAATAACCATGCTGTGCATGAGAAAATAACTAAAGTTCCTAGGATGATTAGTATTGTCATTTAGCTATGATTTGCCCATTTAATGATGGCATTAGTTAAACCTTCTAAAGTATATTCTTCCGCTTCAATATCTACCCTACCAAAGACAGAATGACAGGTTTTGGAAGTTTGGGGTCCAATGGAAGCAATACAAACTCTGGTTAAATTTTCAGGGTTGTAGGTAAATATATGTAATGTTAGTTGTGAGAAAAATTGTACTGTTTTAGAACTAGCGAAAGTAATCACATCTATGGTACTATTAACTAAGCCATATTCCGCCGCCGGAGGAATACTTTGGGGACAGCAAGATTCATAAGCAGGAACTTCAATAACTTCTGCACCTTTTGTAGTTAATTCTTTAACTAAAACTTCTCTACCACCTGTTTCTACTCTGGGAAATAATATCTTTTTCCCTGTGAGTGATTCGGGAAAATTTGCCACTAAAGAATCAGCGACAAAATTAGGAGGAATAAAATCCGGTTTAATATCTTGTTTTTGCAAACTTTGGGCAGTTTTTTCACCGACCACAGCAATTTTTAACCCAGTTAAAGCAGTTTGATTTTGACCAGATTTTTCTAGTCTATTAAAAAAATATTCCACACCATTTGTAGAAGTGAGAATTAGCCAATGGAAACTGGATAAATTAGCAATTGCCTGATCTAAAGCTTGCCAACTGCTAGGGGGGCCAATTTCTAAAGCTGGCATCTCTATTACTTTAGCACCTAGAGAAGTTAAGCGATCGCTAAATTGATTTGATTGTCCTACAGAACGGGTAACTAAAATAGTTTTACCAGCTAAAGGCGATAGAGAAAGATCGTAATTTACTGTAGACATTTAACTTTTTTGATGAATATTTTTTATTTCCTACAAAATAGTATTAGTAGGTTGGGTTGAAGCATGAAACCCAACATCTACCAAACTTACAGAAGATTTTATATCAATCAGGTACAGAATCCAACAGGACTTACACAAAATATCTCTCAAATGCTCATTTCTCTGTGATCTCTGTCTCTTTGTGGTTCGTTATTTCATAAATCTTGTGTAAGTCCTAAGCTGTTACGCAACTAAATTGTATAATTATAAAATTCTTAACTCTTGTGGAATAGGCATCTTGCCTGTTCAAATTATACAAATTAAATGCACAACAACTTATCAAAATTGAACCCTAGACAAAAATAAAGTAGTTGGGTTTCACTTCATTCTACCCAACCTACAATTTTACCAGGAAATCCCTTAGATATAATCTCGTAAACGGACAACTTCACCAATTACGATTACAGCCGGTGAAAGAGATATACCAGAAGTCTTTGCAAGGATATTTTCCAGTTCTCCTGTCCATATTTCTTGGTTAGGTGTTCCTGCCCAACGAATAATGGCAATAGGTGTAGAATAGGATTTTCTATATTTTATCAGGTGATGGATTATTTGTGGTAAATTTTTTCCTCCCATCAAAATTACTAAAGTTTCTAAACTTGCTAAAACTTCCCAATTTAAAGTTTCTGGTTCATGGGCAGTACAAACAGCAAAACAGCGACTAATCACGTTATCGGTGAGGGGTATTCCTGCTAATAATGGTGCTGCTAAAGCGGAAGAAATGCCGGGAATAACTTCAAATTCACAGCCAGAACTTTTTAATGCTACAATTTCCAAAATACAGCGCCCAAATATAAAGGGGTCTCCTGATTTTAGTCTAATAACTTGTTTACCCTCTAAACAATATTTTACCAATAAATGATTAATTTCTGTTTGGGAAGTGCTGGGTTTACCTCCTCGTTTACCGACATCTATTTTTAAACAATCAGCAGGAACACAATCTAATAATTGGCTATCTACTAAAGCATCATACACCAATACTTGAGCAGTTCCTAAAAGGCGATAGGCTTTAACTGTTAAATATTCTACATCTCCTGGGCCTGCACCAACCAGATAAACTTTTCCCATTGTTGTCATCATTTTCGGTAATTATTGATCAATAATGGACTGTATAATTATACTGAGATAATTAGTCCCAACAAGTATCTATGAGTCAGTGTCTTAATCCCGAATGTCTCAGGCAAAATCCGCCCACAACCATTTTCTGTCAACATTGTGGTAGTAAAATGGTTTTAGGTGACAGATATCGGGCGGTAGGTTTTATTGGTGCAAGTGGTTTTGGGAGAACTTTTCAAGCAGTGGACGAACACCGCTTAGATACTATCTGTGTGATTAAACAATTTTTACCCCAACAGTCAGGAAGCAAGTTTTTAGCAAGAGCGACAGAGTTATTTAAGCAGGAAGCTGTAAGACTGCGAGATTTAGGAAAACATTCCCAAATTCCTGATTTACTGGCATTCTTTCAACAAGAAGGTAGATTATATTTAATTCAGGAATTTATTCCTGGTGAAAATTTACTCCATGAGTTAAACCGTAAAGGAAAATTTAGCGAAATAGAAGTTAAAAATATATTAATTGATTTATTGCCTGTTTTACAATTTATTCATGATAATAAAGTCATTCACCGCGATATTAAGCCAGAGAATATTATTAGAAGTTCACAAACAGATAATTTATTTTTGATTGATTTTGGAGTTTCTAAAGAAATTAGTGGCACTTTGATGAGTGAACTGGGAACTATTGCGGGTACACCAGGATATGCACCTCCAGAACAATTTCGGGGTATAGTTTTTCCTAATAGTGGCCTTTACAGTTTAGCTGTTACTTGTATTCGACTATTAACAGGACATTTACAAAAAGGTAATGGTGTTGATTTATTGTTTGATTCCATGAAAATGCAGTGGATATGGAAAAATCATGTTTGTGTCAGCAAGGATTTGGAAATTGTTTTAGATAAAATGTTATGTGACTTGCCAATGAACCGTTTTCAGTCAGCTTCCGAGGTTTTATTAGCATTACAACCATCACAGATTACACAGCAAAGTATTCCTCCCATACCTATTAAGAATAATCCTTCTGCGTTACAACAAATTCTTAAATTTATTACTCCCAAACCACCCAAACCAAATGTAGAAATTTCTCAAGTAACTTCTGGCTTAAAAAATATATCTTTGACAGAAAATTTAGGTAACGGTGTCATGTTAGAAATGATATCAGTACCTGGAGGAACATTTATTATGGGTTCATCAGAAAATGAGATAGGACACGCTAATAATGAAACTCCCCAACATCAAGTTAGCATTCAACCATTTTCTATGGGGAAATACCCAGTTACTCAAGTACAATGGGAAAGGGTGGCATTTTTACCGAAGGTGAAGATAGATTTAAACCCCAAACCTTCAGTTTTTGTAGGTGCAAATTTACCTGTAGAATCTGTATCATGGTTTGATGTGCAAGAATTTTGTGCGAGGTTAAGCAAGCTTACAGGTAAAAGATATCGTTTACCCAGTGAAGCGGAATGGGAATATGCTTGTCGAGGTAAAACCACTACTGTTTATCATTTTGGTAATACAATTAATGGTGATGTATTTAATCATAATCGTAAATATGCACAAACTACAGAGGTAGGAAAGTTTCCGCCCAATGGTTTTGGTTTACATGATATGCACGGTAATGTTTGGGAATGGTGTAAAGATAGTTGGCATACAAATTATATTAATGCACCTAATAATGGTAGTGCGTGGATTAATCTGAAAATTAAATATCGGGTATTGCGCGGTGGTGCTTGGAATGTGAATTCTAGATGTTGTCGTTGTGCCTATCGTTATAGTAGTATTCCTGATATTAAACTTGATAATACTGGATTTCGGTTAATATTTGCTGATGGTAAGATTAATTAGTTGTCATATCTGTTGGGGCCGGTAATTGGTAATGGGTAATTGGGAAAAATAATTATTACCCAAATGATATCAAGACTTTCCAAGTAAATATATCTAAAAATAAATGCTAACTACTTACCAATGACTGACAAATATTTTCCTATCCTTATCCTTATTCTGAACTCTTGATAGCGAAGTGTGGTGAAGTAATACTCCTGAACTCCTACTTAGATGATTAAAATTTAGGGGTAACATCCCTCCGCTTTCCTCAACAGAAAAACATCAGAGGGATATTACCCCTAGATATGATGATAATTTTTAGTTGTTACTTAACAAAGATTATTCAGCAGTGGCGAGTTCTGTACTACCTTTGGTGCGTTTGCGGGTTAAAGCATTGTAAACCATGATACCGATGGCTTTAATTAAGTTACCTTCTAACTCCTGGAACATTTTCATGTTGATGCCAAAAGCGGAGTTAGCTTCTTCCACAATGCGATCGCCTGTAGTATCATCAATAGCCATATCATCTAAGTTTTGACGATACTCGGCTTTAAATCCCTTTTCATCGGTAATATCTGCAAACTCATAAAAAGCTGTACCTTCGCCTTCGGTGAGGTTCATTGCTGTTTGGGCAATATTTTTGAGGATTTGTCCCCCCGATAAATCACCTAGATAGCGGGTATAAGAATGAGCAATTAATAATTCTGGTTCACTGGCAGAAATTTCTCGGATGCGGTTGACATAAGCCGCGCCCGCAGGGGATAATTTCACCTGCTCACGCCAGTTATAACCGTAGTAGTAAGCTAAATCCTGTTCTAAGGTATGTTTACGGTTGAGTTGAGGAAAATAAATTTTACCAACAATTGGGTGATCTTTATGTTTTTCCATCTCCTCTTCCATGGCTGAGTAGATGAAGTAAAAATTAGCAACTAATTTGCGGTAGGAGCTTTTTTCTACAACTCCTTTTAAAAAACACTTGACAAAACCCACATTTTCTGCCATGGTGTGTGCTTTCTTTGTACCTACACGTAATTTGCTTGCTAAATTGCTGCTCATATTAAAATTCTCAACTGTAAAAAAATTAACTATGGGAGCTTTTTCTACACAATGGTTAAAAAATCCCATTAAAACGTTACATTAGACCTATTTGATGAGAATTTATATTAAAAATCATTAAGCAAGGAGTTGATCAGCCGTTAAACCAACGTCAAGAATAGCTCAAAAGCGTGTTATTTTCTGTTGTGTGATTGTGTGGAGTGTAAAGATTTATGGTGTTATCCATGGCTCGTAGTCAAGGCTATAGTTCAGGATTGGTGACAGAGTTGGAAAAAAATTGGATGTTAAATCCTCTCCCCTTACCAACAAATCCCCTATTTGGTACAGATGGGATTCGTGGCAAGGTGGGAGAATTGTTAAACGAGCCTTTAGCTTCACAAGTAGGTTTTTGGGCTGGTGTGGTTTTACAGAATCATGTTACTGAGTCAGGACCAATTATTTTAGGACAAGATTCTCGTAACTCCAGTGATATGTTAGCTATGGCCTTGAGTGCCGGTTTAACTGCCGCTGGTTTAGAGGTGTGGTATTTAGGGTTATGTCCCACACCTTGCGTTGCCTATCTGGCCAGCATTACCAATGCCATTGGTGGAATCATGATTTCCGCGAGTCATAATCCCCCAGAAGACAATGGAATTAAAATTTTTGATGCCCATGGCGGTAAGTTATCTCCAGCCCTACAAGGGGAAATTGAGGCAGGATTAAGGGGCAAATTATCTCCAGAGTTGAGTATAAATAACTGTGGCAAACATTATTCACGGACGGAGTTAATTCAAAAATATAGTCAATCTATCCAAACACCTTTAGCATCTAGACTAAATCTCCAGGGTATGAAGATTGTTTTAGATTTAGCCTGGGGTGCAGCAGTAGGTTTAGCGCCCAAGGTATTTGGGGAAATGGGGGCGGAGGTTATTTGTTTACATAACGAAGCCGATGGCGATCGCATTAATGTTAATTGTGGTTCTACCCATCTAGACATACTCCAAACCGCAGTTAAAGAACATCAAGCCGATATGGGTTTTGCCTTTGATGGTGATGCAGATCGGGTTTTAGCTGTGGATAATACTGGCAGATCAGTTAATGGTGATTACATTCTTTACCTTTGGGGTCGCCACCTACAACAAAAACAACAGCTACCAGATAACCTGATTGTTTCTACTGTCATGGCTAACCTGGGCTTTGAAAGAGCTTGGCAACAACTAGGAGGTAAATTAATCCGTACCGCCGTAGGTGATCAATATGTACAAGCGGAAATGCGAAAAACTGGGGGAATCTTAGGCGGAGAACAATCAGGTCACATCCTTTGTAGTCATTATGCCATGACAGGCGATGGCTTATTAACCGCTCTGCATATCGCTTCCCTAGTCAAAGAAGCCAATCTTTCCTTGGGGGAAATGGTAGATCAAAGTTTTCAAACCTACCCCCAAATATTACGGAATGTGCGAGTATTAGATCGGGAACGGCGGTTAGGATGGGAAAAATGTCAACCTGTGCAACAAGCGATCGCTCAAGCCGAAGCCGCCATGGGTGATAGTGGCAGAATCCTCGTCCGTGCCTCTGGGACAGAACCACTTATCAGAGTCATGGTAGAAGCCGCCGACACTCAACTTGTTAATCACTGGACCAATGAATTAGTCTCACAAGTGCAAGCACACCTAGCATAAACATACAGGCCGTAGGAGTTAGGAGACTGCAAACATGATCAAGCAAAAAAAATCTGCCAAATCAAAAAAAAAGTCAGCAGCAGACACTCCTACCCTCAGCCTCAAAGAACAATTAGCCCAAAAACGTCAAGCAGCCAAAACCCGCAAAGAACTAATAGATATCCTCACCAAATCCGGGGGATTTGGTGCATTAGTGGGTGTGATACTTTTTGCTGTTTCCGGTGTTAAACTAGCCCTTCCCGGTGCTTTAGGCATTATTGTCCTCACCCTTTCCTACAAATACCCCCGCCTGGCTATCTATGCCTTCATCATTTACCTACCCTTTGCCGGTACAATCATTTATATTTTAGGCAATAGTCCCGTCATGCAATTAGCTAAAGATGCTTTTTACGCACCTGCCGCAATTGCTATTTGGCAAAGTTATAAAAAACAGAATCAGCCATTTATTGTTCCCAAGAGCATTAAAATACCACTGCAAATTCTCTGGGTTTGCTCTCTATTAACACTCATATTTATCAATGGTGGCCAACAATTAGGACAAAACCCGCCAGGCGAAATACCCATCGGAGTAGGAATTTTAGGTTTAAAAGTATTTATGGGTTACATACCTCTAATTACTTGTACTTACTATCTGATTCGCAATAAATCAGATTTTGTATTCTTGGCAAGAATGCAGATAGTCTTGATAATCGTATGCGGTGTCTTGGGAATGATCCAATATATGCTGCTACTCACTGGAGTATGTAAAGGAACTATTGGTGTAGAAGGTGCTGCCTTATTTAAAGCATCAGTGGAATCTCGGTGCTATATTGGTGGAGCATTATTATATACTCCTGAACAGGGAGTAATTCGCCTCCCCGGAACATTTGTCGCCCCTTGGCAATGGGCATGGTTCTTAATTTCCTGTACCTTTTTTAGCTTTGCCAGTGCTTTTAGCGACAAATCTATCATCTGGCGGATCATGAGTTTATTCTCTTTAGTATTAGTTGTTGTCAACGCCGTTATTTCTGGACAGAGAATAGCCTTAGCCTTAGTACCCGCTTGTTTTGTACTTCTACTGCTATTAACTGGTCAATTGGGCAACCTGAAACGGTTTATTCCACTAGGAGGAGGATTAGCATTAATTTTAGCAATTGCCATGACAAGCAACCCCACAGTTGTCCAAGAAAGGACGGAAAGTTTCGTGAGTCGGTGGAATGCCTCACCTCCCCAGCAGTTTATCGTTAACCAATTTGAGGAAAACTGGAAAGATGTTGATACTCCCATCGGTAGTGGTTTAGGTCGAGCCACTAACTCAGCCCGTGTCCTAGGTTCAACGAAGTTAGTAGAAACCTACTATCCTAAAGTCCTCTATGAAGTGGGAATTGTCGGTACATTAGCCTTCCTAGTCTTTGTTACTAGTTTAACAATTGCAGCTTTTAAAGCACAGCGTTCAATCAAAAATCGCCAATTAAGAACTTATGCTGCAAGTATGTGGGTATTTATACTGTTTATTAGTTATAATACTTACTACTATCCGCTAGATGTTGATCCAGTTGCTGTCTATTATTGGGTTTGTGCGGGGATATTATTCAAATTGCCAGTAATTGATAAACAAGAAAATACCGAAGAAATAGAAATCAAACAAAAACGTCTGACTAAAAAGTAATTTAAAAAATAATCACAAATAATATGAATAATCAAAATAAAAAATATTCACTATTTTATTCATATCTATGGCTTTCTTAACAAGATATACTTTCTTATTTACGAATATAGAAAAAAATGTTATTAAAATAATAGAAAGTATTAACAAGCACCAGAAAACCTAAATTTTTAATCTTTACCGAAAACCAACTTTATCAGCACAGATTATGAATAACCAACCTTTAATTTCAGTAATTATACCAACCTACAAAAGAGAAAAACTTCTATGTGATAGCATCTTAGATATTTTAAAACAGGACTATCCTAACTTTGAAGTTTTAGTCATAGACCAAACTAAAAACCACGAACCAGAAACCCAAGCATTTTTAGAAGAAATGGCCAAATCTGGCAAAATTAAATTATTTAACCTAAATTGGGCAAGTTTACCAGGAGCGCGAAATTATGGAGTCAGAAGATCACAAGGTGATATCATTTTGTTCATAGATGATGACGTAGAATTAACACCAGGATTTTTAGCCGCCCATGGTAAAAACTATGTAGAAAACCCCGAAATAGGTGCAATAGCAGGTCGCGTATTTGACAGAATGAAATTAGGTGATTCTGGAGGCAAATTAGAAATTGAGTATTTACCACCAGAAGCAATGGACCCCGGTGTCGCGTGGTATCACATTGATTTAGTACATACAACTAAACCTCAACAAGTATTAAGTGCTAGAGGATGTAATATGTCTTTTCGTCGAGAACTGTTTACTCAACATGGATTGAAATTTGATGAAAGATTTCGCGGTAGTGCAGTCAGAGAAGAATCAGATTTTTGTTTACATATTAGAAAAACAGGATATAAAATTTGGTATGATCCCCAAGCATATTTAATACATCTGGGAGAAGAAACTGGTGGTTGTCATGATATGACTACTAAATCCTTACAATATCAATTTACTTTCTACCACAATCATTTTTTATTAGGATTAAAAAACCTAACTTTTACTCAAGCTGTACGTTTTTATAGTCGTTTATTTGATTGTCATGTATTAGGAAATCCTCCTTGTTATAAAAGTGGTTCACCGATTAAAATTTTCACTCGCGGTATTTTCTATTTTGCAAGTTTTTTTCAAGCAGTGGGAACAATCATCCAATCACTATGGAATGATGGACAAATTTATAGTCGTTTAGATCAATAACAACATAATTTATAAGTCCGGTTTTAGAACAGTGATTTATCCCAGGTTGTTGCAATAATCGAATATCAGAAAGTAATTTAGGTGAACATCAATCAAAGTAGATTAATTAATGTAAAAAGTTTGTAGTGAGGACTGAAGTTCTCAAATCAGGAATAGATTCCTCACTACTAACTTTGGGAAAAAACTGTATTCTAGGGAAAATAACCATGAAAATTTTAGTTGCTAGTCATACCTATATCGTAGATTTAAACTGTGAAAAATTACGGGCTTTGTCGAGAATTTCTCCAGAAATTGAAGTTACGGTTGTAGTTCCTAAAAAATGGCAACCTGGAGGAGTACAAAATAAAATTATTTATCCAGAATATCGTGAGGAAGGTAATTTTAAAATAGTTCCTATTTCTAATTTTAGTCAAAATCATCAAGGATTATTAACATTTGGTACAGATTTAATTTCCTTATTAAAAAAATTTCGTCCCCAAATAATTCAAGTAGAACAAGCTTCTAGAGGGTTAGCATATACAGAAATGATTATTGTCAATAAGTTACTAGGATTAAAAGCCAAAAATCTCTTTTTTACTTGGTGGAATTTACCTTATGAACTGAAATTTTCTATTTCTTTATTAGAGAAATTTAATCTTAATAATAGTGATGGTATTATATCGGGAAATCAAGATGGGGCTGATATTTTAAGGGAAAGAGGATATAATAGAAAAATTAAAGTTATGCCTCAATTAGGAGTAGATGAAAAAGTATTTTTTCCTCATAAAGAACCTGAATTATCTGCAAAACTAGGAATTACTCAAGATGATTTTGTCATTGGCTTTGTGGGTAGATTTGTTCCTGAAAAAGGTTTATTAACTTTAATCCAATCTTTAATTAAAATGGTTCATCAGTACATAGTATGCTAAAATATTAAAGTAAAAATTCCAACCAGATGAGGAAGAACAGCAAAACCATTGATATAGTTGACTTAGGAGACCGAATTGTAGTTGACTGTAAGAGAAAATGTTGAAATTTAGGCAAATATACAGTCATGAAGAGAAAACCGGGAATTAAAATCTTAACAGAGCTTCTAAATATAGAGGATATCAAAGTAATTTCACATCGTCAACATGAAGGAATAGGAATAATTT
>JBJTUF010000205.1:0-21202 GCA_046080565.1 Cuspidothrix sp.
GCGCTAACCCTGCCTTCCCTACAAGGGAATGGGGGTTTTAAAGCTTCTCCCTTGCAGGGGAGAGGTTTACCAGAGTGGTTTCTTTATATAGCAATCCTAAATAAGATATGAACACCTCTTTTTCTCTAACTCTGCGCTCTCTGCGCCTCTGCGGTTCGTTTTAAAAATTACGTTCATAAATCAAATAGGATTGCTATAGATTTAATGACTTTTCAGACATCCTCTAAATATTTGATCAATCCACTCATCATGAAAATATGGATATTCTACCCACAATTTCTATTACCAATCTTAATCACTACTATGGTGAAGGTTCTCTAAAAAAGCAAATTTTATTTGATATTAATTTAACAATCAACCCCGGCGAAATTGTCATTATGACTGGGCCTTCTGGTTCAGGTAAAACCACTTTATTAACTTTAATTGGTAGTTTGCGTTCTGTACAATCAGGAAGTTTAAAAGTTTTAGATCAAGAAATTTATAGAGCTAGTAAAGATACAATGGTCAAAATCCGTCGTCAGATTGGTTATATCTTTCAAGCACATAACCTTTTAGGATTTTTAACAGCACAACAAAATGTACAAATGCCATTTGAAAATGATCATACTATTTCCTTTACTGAAGCAAAAGCTAAAGCAGCAGCTATGTTAACAATGGTGGGATTAAGTGAAAGACTGAATTATTATCCAGATGGACTTTCAGGAGGACAAAAACAAAGAGTTGCTATCGCTCGTGCATTAGTACACCATCCCCAATTAGTTTTAGCTGATGAACCCACAGCAGCTTTAGATAGTAAATCTGGTAGAGATGTAGTGACTTTAATGCAAAAATTAGCTAAAGAACAAGGTTGTACAATTTTATTGGTAACACATGATCATCGAATTTTAGATATTGCTGATCGTATCATTCAGATGGAAGATGGATATTTAACCAAAATGTAAATTAATGGTAATACCAATTCTGTATAAAGATGCGCCAAATTTAAAGGAGAACGAACCGCAGAGACGCAGAGGACACAGAGAAGAAAAAGATAAAGCCTCATAAAGAAATGGTATAAGGATTCAGGATAGACAGGACTTCATTTCTCTGTGAACTCTGTGCCTGGAGTGGTTCGTTATTCCGTAAATCCTAATAGTACAATTGCCTACATTTCACCAAAATTACCGCCTAATTCTTGCTGTAAGCGATACAAAATGGTATTTTTATCAACTTGTGATAATATTTCTTGAATGACGGTATTAGCCCCCAATTGCCCCCAAGTACAGCCTTTTTCTAGATATAATTTGGCAGATTCACCAACTATATACGCACCATAAGCGGCAATTCCACCTTGAAGAATGGCACTCCCAGCAAAAGTAGTAATATTCAGAGGATTATCGCCAGTAGTTATAGCTGCGGTACTTTTGCCCAAACCTAAGATAAAACTACTGCCAATTTCACTTAATAATAAACCACCAGAACTAAATAAAATTGTTTTTAATAATTTACTGGCTTCATAGCTTGTCATGGGTAAACCATACAATTTAGCTAAGGCGCGAACTAAAGCTAAATCAGTAATTAAACCACCAATCATGTCTAAAAAAGCAATGGGATTTAAACCAATAGCTAGGGCTTTATATTGACTAAATCGCCAGATGATATCTTCTGCTTCTTTTTCGCGGATATCAACGGTTTTTTGGGCAATATGTTGTTCTGATTCTCTGGCTTGAATAAGTGCATTTAAAGCTAAAAGAGATCGTCCTTCTCTATTTAAAATATTTAATATTGTGTGCTTTAATTCCTCTACCTGGGGTGGTGGTGTTTCCCATTCATACTTAATAGTTCCATCGGGATATTCTACTCTAACTTCTATGGGTGCAGGTTCAGCCGATATCATGACAATTTCATCTGGTAATAAGGGTTTACTTTGTAAATTTCCTGCCCCTAATTGTTGGAGATTTTGATAAATTGCATTTCTGTCTGTATCTGGATATAAATCAATTTTATTAAAAACTAAAATTAACGGTTTTTGTGCCTGACGTAATTCTAATAATCCTTGATATTCCGTTCTGGTAATATCTCCAGAAACTACAAATAAGATTAAATCAGCTTGACGGGCAACATCTCGCGCCATTTGCGCCCGTGAATCACCTTCAATTTCGTCTAAACCGGGGGTGTCAATTAATTCGACTAATACCTTATCTCCTGGTTTCCACCGCACAGAACGCGGCCATTGAGTGACACCATTTAAAGGACCTGTTTGGAGAATTTTTTCCCCTAAAAGTGAATTTAATACTGCTGATTTTCCACGACTGACTAATCCAAAAGCGGCAATTCTAATGACATTTGTATCTAATTTACTGAGTGTGGCATTTAAAGTTTCTATTTCTGGTTTCAGTAAAGCTGCTAATTCTGGATTTGTTGCTAGTTGTCCAGATTTACGGAGATATCCATACCAAGATAATGCTTGTCTGAGACTAGCACGGGCGCGGTTTAAATGTGTTTCTTGTAGGTTACGGTTACTCACGGAGGTTAGGAAGTAGGGAACAGGAAAACGCTCTTTATGCTCAAATATTGTCCGGGTTTAGCAATGCTAAACCCCTACTACTACGGATTGATTTTTTAATTCTAACTTTATTTACATGAATATTGAAATTAAGCTGCTGTTAATGACTTTCCGATAATTTGCGGTTCTGGTAAAGGTTGTCCATCTTCTAAATAAGAGGAAATCAGCATTTCTAAAACCTCTTGGGCATTTTTTAAAGCCTCTTCATAAGTATCTCCATGAGTACAAGGCTGCATGATATCTGTAAAATCTGGTAATGAAACTACATAACATTTATCTTCATTTGACCATTGAATAATAATTGTATATTTCATTCCTCTGAGTCCTCTTTTTCCTCCTGCCTTCTGCCCTCTGCCTCCTGCCTTCTGCTATATCATTGTCCCAAATATGCTTCTAAAACTTTGGCATCATTTTGGATTTCTGTTGGTGTACCCACAGCTAAGTTTTTACCTTCAGCTAATACCCAAACGCGATCACATAGGGACATAATTACGTCCATGTTATGTTCAATAATTAAAAATGTCATCCCGTCGTTACGATTCCAGGCTAAAATGCGATCGCTTATGTCATCAATTAACCGAAGATTCACACCAGCCGCAGGTTCATCTAGTAATATTAACTTAGGATTAGTCATCAACGCCCGACCAATTTCTAACAGTTTCCGTTGTCCTCCAGATAAACCACCTGCATAGTCAAAGGCTTTTTTTTCTAAACCTACTGATTCTAATAAAAACATTGCCCTTTCTTTTAATTGTTTTTCTTCCTTGGCAATAATATGTGGTTGAAATTGTACTTGCCAAAAGTTTTCACCAGTTTGTTTTTGCGCTCCCAGTAACATATTATCTAATACTGATAACCGCGATAACGCCCGTGCAACTTGGAACGTTCTAACTAATCCCTGTTGGGCAATTTGATATGGTTGTAGGCGATGAATTGGTTCACCATCAAAAATGACTCTACCTTTATCGGGACGGATAAAATTAGAGAGTAAATTAAATAAAGTAGTTTTACCAGCACCATTGGGACCGATTAACCCAGTAATACTACCTTGGCTGACTTCAATATTAGCTTCTTGTACTGCTTTAATGCCGCCAAAATGTTTACAAAGTCCAGTAGCAGCTAATAGAGGTAATGGGGGTGATTGAATATTATTTACCAAGAGTAAGTTCCTCCTTTTTCCCTAAAATACCTTGAGGTCGCCAAATCATCAATACCATCAACAGTAACCCAATGAACATAATCCGAAAAGCACCAATGCGTTCTACATCTAGGGGAAGAATTTTTGGTAAAAATTCTCTGGTGAGGGCATCATAGGCAAAGTAAATAACTGCCCCTAAAATAGTGCCAATGTTGTTACCAGAACCGCCTAGAATTACCATAATCCAAGCATCAAAAGTAAGTTGGGGTTGGAAGTTATCAGGGTATATGGCGGCTAGTTGCCAAGCAAAAAACGCTCCAGCAATACCAGCAATACTACCGCCTAGCATTAATGATTGTAGTTTATAGGCAAAGACATTTTTTCCTAATGCTTTGGGAACTTCTTCATCTTCACGGATAGATTTTAGCACTCTGCCCCAAGGCGATCGCACTAAAATTTCTAATCGCCAAAATACAAAAGCTAAAAATAACAATGCCAAGAGCATTAAACCAGCTTTAGGATTATAATTATATAGTCCAATTACACCAGAAATATAAATTGCTGCCGATAATAAACCTAAAGTAACTCCCACTATCAACCGAGAAATAAATTCTTGTTGAATCCTGCCATTTCTATTAATATGATTACGGGCAGAACTTTGAGCCGTTCGCACCCAACCCCACAGAGAAAATAACGTTATTCCTGTTAATAAAGTAAGAATACCAATCATCACCAAGCGAAAAAATAAATTGGGGGTGCTTGATAGGGGAATTACATAACTTTGCACACCAAAAGATCCCGATATCCAAGTATTACCTACAGGTAAATCCTGATTATTGACGATTAAGCGAATTAATTCACCTGTCCCAATAGTCACAATTGATAAATAATCTTCTCGTAAGCGTAAAGTAGCAAAACCAATAACTAAACCCAATACAGCCGCGACAGTTGCCCCCATTAATGCCGATAATAATAAGGGTACACCTTTAAAACTTAACAATACAGTTGTATAAGCACCTAAGGTCATAAAAGCAATATGCCCAAAGTTAATTAAACCAGTAAAACCCCACTGTAAGTTGAGTCCTAGAGCAAATAGTGCGAAAGTTGCAGTAGAAATAGCCAGAAAAATTAGATATTCAATCATAATTGGTCATTGGTCAGAGATGATTCCAGGAATGCAACGGCATAAATTGTAGTGTACCTTGAGTATTGTCGAGTATTAACCTCAACTATCAATGGTAATTAAAATTATGAATTTACTGCGGATTAGAATGCACCATCTAATAGAACAAATATCTGATGAAGATTTACAAAATGTTTGGGAGCTTTTGCACGCCTTTCATTTTGATTCTTATATGCTCAAAGCTATGGAAGAAGTAAAATTATCTCAACATCCCTGGGATATCCTCACCCATGATGAGGCATTACGACTATTAATGTTTATCTAAAATCAAAATCGAAATTAAAAAAATAACAGGGTGAGTAAGAGTGAATCTGGAAGTGCGCTACGCTAAGTCTTTTTTAGTAGACCTCAAAAGTTTAGAACCCGCCGCTTATGAACGGGTATATGATTTTGTGTTTGTTAAGTTAGCGGAAAAATTGCAGTTTTATGACCTACCCCAACTCCGACAGCTTGATAATGAGGGTATTTTCTTTCGTTTTACTATAGATAATTATTTAATAGGTATAGAAATTAGAGGCGAAATAGTCAAGTTTTTGCGTGTTGTTCCTAAGCCAGATATTTAAAGTAGTCGCGCAAAATTAAATTCACTTGTTGAGAGAGGGAACAGGGAACAGGGAACAGGGAACAGGGAACAAAAAAATCAGTTGTGTAATTAATTCTGTCCCATTTCTTATTAGTCCTATATATTAAGTAAAGTAAAGTAACAAATAGAGCAAATATACCAGTAGGACTTACGCAAGTGTCACACTAAAAATCTGTTGTAGGGTGCGTCAGACTGCATAAATCCTGCAAATAAACAGATTCTTGATATCTGACGCACCCTACCAATGTGCCAGTTGCCTAAGTCCTGACCAGATTGGAAGTTAATGAGGTAAAAACTCAAAACCCAAACTTAAACAGCAACAGTCTTTCACCTCTTGCCCTCTGCTCCCCTGCTCCCCTGTTCCCTTCCCTCCTGCCTCCTAAATACTGGTCTGAGATGAGGGAGTGTCAAAAACTGTATCAGACAAAGCAGGGATCACCAAAACCATACATTAAACTGGAGTTTGACCAAATATATGTGAGAATTCCCTCATGATGGATGCTAAGGCACTTTGGCAACGATACCAAGATTGGTTATATTACCACGAGGGATTAGGACTGTATCTAGATATCAGCCGGATGCGGTTTGATAACCCTTTTGTGGAATCGTTGCAGTCTAAATTTGATCAGGCGTTTGCGGATATGGCCGCTTTGGAAAAAGGAGCGATCGCCAATCCCGATGAAAACCGCATGGTAGGACATTACTGGTTGCGAAATCCAGATTTAGCCCCCACCCCTGAACTTACCCAAGAAATAGTTCAAACCTTAGAACAAATCGAAACTTTTGCCGACCAAGTACACACCGGCGCAACTCATCCACCCAAAGAAAGCCGCTTTACAGACATCATATCCATCGGTATTGGTGGTTCAGCCTTGGGACCTCAATTTGTCGCCCAAGCCCTAGCCCCCGACTTACCCCCCCTACAAATCCACTTTATAGACAATACCGACCCCACAGGAATTGATCGGGTTCTCTCACACATAGGGGATAAGCTGGCTACTACCTTAGTATTAGTCATTTCCAAATCTGGCGGTACTCCCGAACCCCGTAACGGCATGATTGAGGTTAAACAAGCCTACACAGCCCAAAATTTAGACTTTGCTAAATATGCAGTTGCCATTACCAGCAGTGGTAGCAACCTCGATAAAGTAGCAAAATCTGAAGGTTGGTTAGCAACTTTCCCCATGTATGACTGGGTAGGTGGACGCACCTCCGAAATGTCCTCTGTCGGGTTAGTACCAGCCGCATTGCAAGGCATTGATGTCCGTGCCATGCTGTCCGGGGCAAAAGAGATGGATGATGCCACCCGCGTCCCTAACATCAAAAATAACCCCGCCGCCTTATTAGCTTTAGCTTGGTATTTCTCTGGTAATGGCAAAGGCGAAAAAGATATGGTTGTCTTACCTTACAAAGACAGCTTGTTACTATTTAGCCGCTATTTGCAACAACTGGTCATGGAATCTTTGGGTAAAGAACAAGATTTAGATGGCAAAACCGTATATCAAGGCATTGCCGTTTATGGTAACAAAGGTTCAACCGACCAACACGCCTATGTCCAACAATTACGGGAAGGTGTACCTAATTTCTTTGCTACCTTGATTGAAGTTTTAGAAGATCGTCAAGGAAAATCCCCAGAAGTTGATCCTGGAGTCACTTCCGGTGATTATCTCTCCGGTTTCTTATTAGGAACTCGTCAAGCATTATACGAGAATAACCGAGATTCTATCACCGTCACCATTCCTCAAGTTAATGCCCGCACGGTTGGCGCGTTAATTGCATTGTATGAAAGGGCTGTCGGTTTATATGCCAGTTTAGTAAATATCAATGCTTATCACCAACCAGGTGTGGAAGCTGGTAAAAAAGCTGCATCCGCAATTCTCGATTTACAAAAACGAGTTTTAGAAGTTCTACAAAAAGCTAATAAAGCACTTTCAATTAGTGAAATTGCCGATCAAGCTGGGGCTTCTGAACAACTCGAAGCAATTTACAAAATTTTGCGTCATCTTCATGCTAATAATCGCGGTGTCATCTTGACAGGAGATTTGGCAAAACCAGGAAGTTTAACTGTTTCTCTCGGTTAAAAAACAATTAATTATCTTGGTTTTTCAGATCCTCGATTTCTTTAAGAAGTCGGGGATTTTGAATTTAATAAACGCTGATTAAAGTAACCATGAGGTAAAAAACATTGATAGAGAAAATATTTTTCATCATTGATGTCACCACTTTTAAAAAATCCCATATCTGGTTTTTTCACATGGGAAAAGGGAGCTAACATTCCCCATTCTTCCGCTAACCATATCCATTGTCCCGTAGGAATTCTGCCGATTACTGGTGTGACATAAGCTTCACCCGTAGCAATAGAAATTCTGACTCTGGAGGATGATTTAATATCAATTAAAATCCAGATAAAGGCTTCTATGGGAAATATATAATTGTGCTGTCTAGCAATTTCCAGAAAATTTTGTGGTGTGGTTGTTGATAGCAACTTGGATTTCAAATCTGGATCTTTTTCCGCAGTGGCTAAAAATTCCCAAATTATTTCTTGATTAATCATTACCCAAGCTAGTTCTTGTTCTGTAAAACTATAGCCATATTCTCTGACTATCTCAATGAACTGTTTTAGGCTTATAGTTTTAGTTATTTGTTTGGCGAGGATTTCTGTTGATATTGATAAGTTCAGAAAAATCTGCACGTTATCCCATTGTAATTTATTAATTGGTGGGATATTTTGAATCTTGTCTAACCAAGTTATATAATCATCCTCTTGCCAAAAGTTACTGAGTATGTGTGTCATTATTATTACTTCCAATCTTTGCTTCTATTGAAGTTAAATTTGGTAGAGCTTCCCTGTTATTTAATCTTGCAATTATAAAAGGTAAACAGGACTTACGCAACTGGCACATTGGTAGGGTGAGTCAGATATCAAGAATCTGTTTATTTGCAGGATTTATGCAGTCTGACGCATCCTACAACAGATTTTTAGTGTGACACTTGCGTAAGTCCTAGTAAAAAATAAAACTGGTTGTACTTGAACTCTAATCAAAATATAAGTTAACATTTTGATATTTATTTAGGTAAGGTAATTTTGGATAATCAAGAATACGAAATTCCTGTTTATGCTGGTGATGAGTTGACAGAGATTTTATTGGGTTCACGGTGGTTGGAATTTTTGCCTTTGGTGGTGAATTTTCAAGCTGGTATTTTAACTTTGGGATGAATGATTTTTATAAAAGAACCACAGAGAACACAGAGAGAGGAATTGTTATTTTTTTATAAGATTTTATTTATATGCAGAAGAATGTGATATAAAAATATCTGTTAAGTAGAAAATATTTTTTCTTCTTTTTGCAGAGTTATGTCAGATTTTAATAATTACATCCAAGATTTACAAGAAAAGATTAAACATGGTGGAGAATGCAGTCACTACTCTAGTTTAGAACGTCTGATCGAGGGTTTAATCATTGGTGTTAATGTCATAGTTGAAGAAAAAGGAAATCAAGCTGGTATTCCTGATCTTACTCTCAGAAAAAATGGACGTATTTTAGGATATATTGAAGCTAAAGATATAAATATTGATATTAGCAAATTAGATAAAACCGAACAAATCAAACGTTATTTAGAATCGAATATAGGCTATAATTGTATATTGACAAATTACCTTGATTTTCGTTGGTATGTAAATGGGGAATGTGAAAAAATAGCCAAATTAGCTACTGTAAAAAATGATGAAATTACTTTAGTTAAAGATTTACAACCCATCACGGAATTATTACAATCGTTTATCAATCAAAAAGCCAAAGACATTAATAATTATTATGATTTGGCTAAAGAAATGGCAACTTATACCAAAACTATCAGAAACGCTATTGAATCATCTTTAATGATAGAAACAACAACCGATGAATTAAAGGAATTAAAACAAACATTTAAGAAATTACTACTTTTAGATATAGATAACGAAAGTTTCGCGGATATGTACGCGCAAACAATCGCTTATGGTTTATTTACTGCAAAAATAAATCATGCACAAAACCCAGCAGATTCTCTTTTTAACCGCACTACAGCAAGTATTTATATTTCTGATAGAATACCCTTTTTAAAGGGATTTTTCGATATAGTTATTAATACTAATAGCGTTAGTAATATTCACAAATCAATTGAAAATTTAGTAGAGTTACTAAATACAGTTAATATGACGAGTATTTTAGAGACTTTTGGAAGGGAAACCCGCACGGAAGATCCGGTTTTACATTTTTATGAAACATTTTTAGCAGCTTATCAAGCATCTTTAAGAAAAAGTCGAGGAGTTTATTATACTCCTGAACCTGTGGTGAATTTTATCGTGCGTGCAGTTAATGATCTTTTATCTGATGAAAAAGTTTTTGATTTAGAAGATGGTTTAGGAAGTCGCAAAGTCACAATTCTTGACCCCGCAACGGGAACAGGAACATTTTTATATGCAGTGATTAAACAAATTTATCAGAATGAAATAGAAGATGGAATTACTCGTCGTTGGAATAAGTTTTTCAGACGAAAAAAACTCCTAAGTCGGATTTTTGGCTTTGAATTATTAATGACTCCCTATACTATAGCACATTTAAAGTTAGGATTATTATTAGCTGATTTCGGTTATGAGTTTGAAGCAGATGAAAGGTTAAAAATATATTTAACTAATGCTTTGGAAGAAGGAATAAAACAAGGTGATTTAATTCCTGGTATTACCCAGATTATTGCAGAAGAATCTAGTCAAGCAGCAAATGTGAAAACAGATATTTCCGTGACAGTAGTATTAGGAAATCCTCCCTATTCCGTAAGTTCACAAAATGCGAGTAAACGCAAAAGAATTTTAAATCAAGATGAAAAATATTTAGCTGATGTTAAATATACAGGTTTATTGTGGGAGAAGGAATATAAAACAGGTAAAGCAGGTAAAACAATTACAGAATTAACCCATATTGGGGAACTTTTAGAATTATATAAAGGTCGGGTAAGGTTAGAAGGTGAGAAAAATATTCAACCTTTAGATGATGATTATATTAAATTTATTCGTTTTGCTCAATATCAAGTTGAAAATAACAGTCATAATGCTGGAATTATAGGTTTTATTACTAATCATTCCTATATTAATGGTTTGATTCATCGAGGAATGAGGGAAGAATTATTAAAGTATTTTGATACATTATATATAATAGATTTACATGGTAATTCTTTATTAAAAGAAACTGCACCAGATGGAGGAACTGATGAAAATGTTTTTGATATTCAGCAAGGAGTAGCGATTTTAATTGCTGTCCGGGAAAAAAGTAAACCTGACATGGGTTCAACTGCTTATAAACCCAGAAATGGGGTGAAGGAATTAGCGCAAGTTTTCTATTATGATTTGTGGGGAAGTCGGGAAAATAAATATAATTTTTTAGAGTCTGCAAGTTTAGATAATGTTAATTGGATAGAGGTAACACCTACTGCACCTAATTACTTTTTTGCCCCGAAAAATTTTGATTTAGTTACAGAATATAATCAAGGTTGGAATGTTACAGATATTTTTCCTGTTAATTCAACAGGAGTTAAAACTCATCGTGATCACTTTGTTATAGATTTTGATTTGGAAGCACTACGTAAAAGAATAGAAGATTTTAGAAATTTAGATATCACAGATAATGATTTAGCTCATACTTATGACTTGCGAGATACTAGAGATTGGAAAATTAACATCAAAAGAAAATCATTATCTAGTAATCTAGATTGGTTGAATTATTTTAAGACTTGTTTATATCGTCCCTTCGATACAAGATTTTACTATCATCATCAGGACGTGGTAGAGTTAACAAGAAATGAAATCATGCAAAATGTAGCTAAATTCAATAATATTGGTTTGGTTTTATGTCGTCAACAGTCTCAATCTGGAGAATGGAGTTTAGTTAGTGTTTCTGATCAGATTATAGAATGTTGTGCTATTTCCAATAAAACTAGAGAAACTAATTATTTATTTCTCCTGTATACATACCCAAATACAGAAAATAAACAAACAAATCTTTTTATTGAAAAAACTCCTAATTTATATCCTAAATTTTTAGAAACTATCAAAAATAAACTCGGTAAAACACCCACACCAGAAGAAATATTTTATTATGCTTATGCTATTTTTCATAGTCCCACTTATCGCAGTAGATACGCTGAATTTCTCAAGATAGATTTTCCTCGTCTTCCCTTAACCAGTAATCAAAATTTATTTAATGCTTTAGCAACCAAAGGAGAAGCATTAGTTA
Organism: Cuspidothrix sp.; assembly: GCA_046080565.1. Lineage (GTDB taxonomy): Bacteria > Cyanobacteriota > Cyanobacteriia > Cyanobacteriales > Nostocaceae > Cuspidothrix. Next base: position 11,716 of record JBJTUF010000205.1, read on the forward strand.
ATTTACATTTAATGAAATCTGATACACTCAATAATTTAATTACAACATATCAGGAAATAGGAGATAATCAAATTACTGAAGTTACTTACAACTCGGAATTACAAAGAGTGTATATTAACAAACAGAATTATTTTACAGATATTCCTCAACATATCTGGGAATTTAAAATTGGTGGATATCAAGTTTTAGATAAATGGTTAAAAGACAGAAAAAATGCTAAACGCAAATTATCTGATGATGAAATTATCCATTATCAAAAAATTGTCATTGCTTTAACGGAAACGTTACGCATTATGGAAGAAATTGATCAAATTATTCCCGGTTTTCCCATAGAGTAAATAAAAGTTTGTAGTTAGGACTTTAGTCCTGAAGGTTTGAGGGATAAATCCCTCACTACGAACTAGAATTTTCTATATGCAGTATTATTTTAGAGTGAGTTACGCTATTGTTAACACACCTTACTGGAATGATAAAATTACGCATTCTAAATTTTTACCTCCATTTAGTTATCTCATATACAAATATACAAATATAGACTTGAATAATCTCCACAATTCACCTAAAAATCCATACACCAAAAGACTTTTAATTCTGTTACCTGTGATATCAGTTTTAAAGCATAAATAAAGATTTTATAAAAGTTATTTTGAAGACGAGCAGATTACTAAAACTTACTATAACATTGGTTCTTATAAATGCTCTTCATTGATAAAACTCAATGAAATACAATAACTAAAAAGGATCTCAACAATAATTCAGCTATTTGGGATTACTGCTACTAAATCCCATGAGTGTTTCTTTAAAGTAACTCTCCATATTGGCGATTTGTTTAAGAAATCGCCGACTATATTCATGTAACTAGGAGTACCATATCCATGGCTAATATTTATCAAGCTCTTCCTCACACTCTTTTAAAAGAAAGATTTGTTTCTAATCGTTTAATTACTGCACCAGAAGGTTTTATAGATTTTCCTAAATCAGCAATTGAACAGTCTATACCTAGCAGATTTGAACAACAAGTTAATAAATATCCCCATGCAATTGCGATCAAAACCCACCATCAAACCCTCACCTATACCCAACTCAATCAAAATACTAATCGGTTAGCAAATGCTATTCTTTCCCAACGTGGTAACAAACAAGAAGTTATAGTATTACTACTAGAAAAAGGTGCAGATTTCATTACCAGTATTCTCGCTGTTTTAAAAACAGGTAAAATCTTTGTTCCTTTAGATCCCACTTTTCCTGTTGATAGACTTGCTTATATTATTGAAGATTCCCAAGCTGTGGCATTTATTACTAATAATCGCCATTTAGAATTAGCCGAAAAACTAGCTAATAATCATTGTCAATTATTTAATATAGACAATATTAATAGCCATAATTCCAGCAAAAATCCCATTGTTAATATATCACCAACAACACCAGCTTATATAATTTACACCAGTGGTTCAACTGGCAAACCTAAAGGAGTATTACACAATCATCGTCATTCCCTGCATTATTGTATGAATGATACAAATACCTTATTAATTAGTTCTCAAGATCGTGTAGTTTTCCTCTATTCCTGTAGTACATTGGGAGGAATATTATGTATTTTCTATACCTTACTTAATGGTGCTAGTCTCTATTCATTTGATGTTAAAGAACAGGGATTAACGAATTTAGTTAACTGGTTAATTCAATCAGAAATTACTATTTATCATTCCTTTACAACTCTATTTAGACATTTTGTAGATACTCTCACAGGTGCAGAACAATTTCCTAAAATTCGCCTAGTTAAATTAGGAGGTGAAGCTACTTTAATTAGAGATGTAGAAAACTATAAAAAATATTTTGCCTCTGATTGTATTTTATATGCTAGTTTAGGGGCAAGCGAAGCGGGAACTTTTTGCAATTTCATTGTTAATAAGAATACGAACATTGAAAATAGTGCTGTACCTATTGGCTATCCAGTCAAAGATATGGAAGTTGTTCTCTTAGATGAAAATGGGGTAGAAGTTGAAAATGGAAATATTGGCGAAATTGCCCTCAGAAGTGAATATTTAGCTCTCGGTTATTGGCAAAAACCAGAATTAACACAAAGTTTATTTTTACGAGATACCAAAAATACTAAAAAAAGAATTTACCGCACAGGAGATTTAGGTTATATTCAACCGGATGGTTGTTTAGTTCATCAAGGGAGAAAAGACTTTCAGGTAAAAATTCGCGGTTTCAGGATTGAAGTTGCAGAAATTGAAATGGAACTGCTGAAAATCAATAATATTAAAGAAGCAGTTGTCATAGCGACAGAAGATACTCCAGAAAATAAACGTCTGATAGCTTATCTTGTTGCTAAATATAAACCAGTACCAACTACTAGAGAAATACGGAAACTTTTACAGGATAAATTACCTGCATATATGCTTCCTAGTGCCTTTATTTTTTTAGATGCTTTGCCCTTAACACCCAATGGTAAATTAGATCGCAAGGGACTACCAACATTTAATTTAAGTAAACCACAAACACCTGAAAATTTTGTTAATTCCCCAAACGAGATACAACATCAATTAATGCAAATCTGGGAAGATTTATTAGGTGTTCAACCTATTGGTATTAAAGATGATTTTTTTGAATTGGGGGGGGAAATTCTTTATTAGCGGTACGGTTGTTTGCAGATATAGAACGGAAATTTGCTAAAAAACTACCTTTAGCGGTTTTATTGTCATCTCCAACAATAGAAAATCTTGCCGAAATTATTCAGCAAGAAACAGTTTTGGTAAACACTGCCAACAATTTGGTCGAAATTCAAACCCAAGGAACAAAACCACCATTATTTATGCTGCATCCTATGGGTGGAGAAGTATTATGTTATCGTCATTTAGCTAAATATCTAGGGTTAGAACAACCCATGTATGGACTGCAACCACAAGGACTAGATGGAAAATTGCCACCGTTGCTGCGAGTTGAAGATATAGCTTCCCAATATCTGCAACAAATTCGCACTGTTCAACCGCAAGGGCCTTATTTTCTGCTAGGATATTCCTTTGGTGGTGTTATCGCTTATGAAATTGCCCAACAACTGCATCAGCAAGGTCAAGAAGTTGCATTTTTAGCGATGTTAGATACTTGTCGTCCTGGTTATAAACAGCGTTTATCATTTCTCCAACGACTTACTGTACACATCAATCATATCTATCAGCGTGGACCTAAATATATTGCTCGTAAATATAAGGGTTGGTACACACACGCTGATTATTATGTACGCAAAAGTTATAATGATTATTTGAATCTGTTTTTCGAGTTCCTGAAGGCAACTTTTCGTCTACCGGGAAGTAATAAATACTCAGATGTTTACAATGCTCATTTACACGCATTGAATCATTATGTGTTTCAACCCTATCCTGGGAAAGTTACTCTTTTTCGCACTAAGGATGAAGATAGAACTGGTGGGGTAGGTGTAAAATACGATCCTACTTTTGGCTGGGGTGATATTATTACTGGTGAGCTAGACATGAATTACATCCCCGGTTCTCATATTTCTATCCTTGATGAACCGAATGTGAATATACTAGCTAAAGAAGTGGAAATTTGTTTAGAAAAAGCTCATACCAATTCTGTATGAAGATGCACACAAAAATACCCCCTTGTAAGAAGGGACGGCAAAACCGGGGGTAATAAATAGGGGTTGCTGAATAAACATGAAAAGATTACAGGTAAAGGGTTTGAGCCGTTTTCAGGCAAAAAAAGTGCAAGTTTCTACCTCGTAAAAACTTAAAAACCTTGCATTTAATTCCTACTCAAAGGAAAAATCGTTCCCATCCAACTCTTGAAACTGTCACCTGTCACCTGTCACCTGTCACCTGTCATCACGACAAGACTTTTTGGTGCAAACCCTAAATATATGCAGCTTGACATAAAATTTGTATCAGGTGATGGGTGATAGTTAAAAACTATGGAAAGAAAGTATTTTCCCCATTAGCTAGTCCCAATCGCTGATGTCCTTTTTCTGGTATATTGAAAACACAATCTTAAATTTCTGGAATCTACGGATTTTTATGATACCACTGCAAATATTTATGATATAAATAAAAATTACGGTATTCCTACTTAAAAACCGTAGATTATTTGTAGAGGTGTAGCATCAGTGGGCATAGTAGTTGAAAACGTCTCTAAACAATTTGGTAGTTTCCACGCAGTTGATCAGGTAAACCTGGAAATTCAAAGCGGTTCGCTGGTGGCTTTACTCGGTCCATCGGGATCTGGTAAATCTACTCTATTGAGATTAATAGCAGGGTTAGAAACACCGGATACGGGGAAAATTATTCTTACGGGTAAGGATGCCACTTATCAAAGTGTGCAGGAACGAAATATTGGCTTTGTTTTTCAGCACTATGCTCTATTTAAACATTTAACAGTCCGCAAAAATATCGCTTTTGGTTTAGAAATTCGCAAAGCCCCAAAAAAGAAAATAGAAGGCAAAGTAGAACAGTTAATAGAGTTAGTACAATTAAGTGGATTAGGCGATCGCTATCCTTCCCAACTTTCTGGCGGACAAAGACAACGGGTAGCACTAGCTAGAGCATTGGCAGTAGAACCCAACGTACTATTATTAGATGAGCCATTTGGCGCTCTTGATGCAAAAGTCCGCAAAGACTTACGGGCTTGGTTACGCCGTCTCCATGATGAGGTTCATGTTACTACAGTTTTCGTTACCCACGACCAAGAAGAAGCAATGGAAGTTTCTGACGAAATTGTGGTCATGAACAAAGGTAGAGTGGAACAGGTAGGAACACCCGCAGACATCTATGATCATCCTGCTTCCGCATTTGTCATGAGCTTTATTGGACCAGTGAATGTCCTATCCAGTTCTGCCAAAATTTTCCAAAGTAGCGGTTTAGAATTAGCACATCCAGAAACATTTTTACGTCCCCAAGATATCATCATCGAAACCATTGGCAATGGCACAACTGCACAAGCTACAGTCAGCAGAATCATTCATTTAGGCTGGGAAATTCAAGTAGAATTAACCTTAGATGATGGGCAAGCTATCAAAGCTCATTTAACGCGAGAACAATTTGATAAATTAAAATTAGAACCTCAAGGAAAAGTCTACGTTAAGCCTAAAGATGCTAAATCTTTTCCCCTTCATTATTCAATATAGAGAAGCAAGAGGTAAGAGGCAAGAGGTAAGATATTTACCAATCACCAATTACCAATTACCAATTATCACCTAAATCAGAGATTTTGCTCTTTCAGATTCCTTAGCTAATCCTACTAACTGAGCGCTGAATTCCCACATCATTTTGCCTTTTTCATCATCCCGTGCTTGGGGAGAAACTTTTTGCACAAAAGATTCCCGTCCTTCTTTTTGGCGATTTCCCCAACTCCAGTAAATACCAGATTGTTTGTATTCAGGATCAGCTACTACCATAGCCACGCGCTCTCCTGATAATTCTTCAGTGACAAATCCTCCAGTAATATACTTTTGGAAAATGGGGAATAGTTTCTGAAATAGAGGATAGTGATTGCGGAATAAAGCTGTTGTAGCCACACAACCAGGATAAAGAGAACTGAAGGTAATTCCAGTAGACTGATGATAACGGTTATGCAATTCTCTCATGGTGAGAACATTGCAGACTTTGCTATCTTTGTAAGCTTTAACAGGTTCAAATTCCTGACCATTAATCATACAAATGGGATTTTGGAAACCTGCGGCAAAACCTTCAAATTTACCTAAATCTGGACGTGGGGGAATCTTACCACCTAATTCATCAGGGTTGTGAGTGACAGTTCCCAAAATTACCAACCGTTTATCAGCAGCAGAGGACTTTTGCAAATCCATCAGCATCAAGTTACACAGTAAAAAATGTCCTAAGTGGTTGGTAGTGACAGTTAATTCATATCCTTCAGGAGAAAATAGAGGCTCTTTAATTAAAGGCATATAAATGGCAGCATTGCAAACCAAAGCTTCCAAGGATTTACCAGTAGCTCTGAAGTTATTTACAAACTGTCTTACACTTTCCAAAGAGCCTAAGTCAATGTGCATCAGTGTATAGCTATTAGCGGGCATTCCCACAGTCTGGGCTGCTTTCTCAGCTTTCACCAAGTCTCGACAAGCCATGATGACGTGCCAGTTTCCTCTGTTAGCTAGAGCTTTTGCAGCTTGTAAACCCACTCCTGAAGAAGCGCCTGTGATGATTACTGTTGACTTACCATTTTGTTCCATTGGTTGAGACTCCTTTGAATATAGGTTGATTCAAAAACAGTTTATATGATCTGTAATAATCGCATACTTTGGAAATTTCTATAGTAATACTCGATAAGTAGTTAACACAATGTAATTAATCCTAGATAATAGTGATAAATGAAGACATTTTCAAAACCTAAATTTAGAGATTTAGCATTGCTAAATCCCTAATCATCTGTTCTCCCTGTAATATTATTATGCAAATTTAGCTAATAACTCCTCACGGGATAATTGCAGAAGTAAAGGAGTAAATTCTTCTCTGGACATGGCAATTAGAGGATTGATAATTTTTATTAATTCGGCATCAATTTGACCAAAACGCACTTGCAAGATACTTTCAATCATGGCGCGTCGTTCTCTTTCTATACCTTCCTGCCGTCCTTCTTGAAGTCCTACATGAATTCCTTCCTGAAGTCCTTCTTGTCGTCCTTCGAGTCGTCCTTCTTGTCGTCCTTCGAGTCGTCCTTGTTTTTTTAGTTCTTCTAATTGTTGTTGATACATTTCCGATAATTTCATAATCAACTCCTGATCATCTTTATCAATATCTTGTTCTTGACGCTGACGAGCCGATAATACAGCAATTAGGTTATGTACTAATTGTATAATATCCGCCAGAAACCGACTATTATTTGCCAGTGTTTCTAATTCTTCCACTGCTTGTCTTTGTACTTTTCCTCTACCTAATATCCGCAAAAATAGTGTTTCTGGTGTAATCGGAAGTTGATGAATGGTAATGATGATGGTTTTGAAGCCTTCTCCAAAAAAATAAATACCTTTGCCCCAGTTGTCTTCATCCGCAGTAGCATTAAAACTTGCTAGGAGTTCCACTGATGCTGTAGGCGTAAAAATCCACAGTCGAGGTAATTCTGTTTCATGTATACGGGTACTATTCCGCTTAGATTGGCGTTCTAGGTCTGCATGGATGTCAAATAATTTACCCATACAACTGCGAATTTCACTTTTGCTAACGGCATTACGAAATGGTTCAAATATAGCATAATTTGTCGCCATTCGCCCTAGTAATCCCAATGTTTCTAGGCTTTGTTTCGGTTGGGGTGAGGGGATAAATAAAACATCAATTTGTCTGACTTCTGCGGTGATATCTTTACTGGTTTCTACTTGTCCGTAAGGAGTTAATAGTTCAGTTAGATACTGTTTGGCGAATTGGTCATGTATAAAACGAGTCATTTCATTTGATTTCGAGTAATGCAGAAACATAACAGGTGACAGGTGACTGTTGACTCCTGTACGGGCGAACGGCCGTTCGCCCCTCCTGACTCGGTGAATTCTTACTAAAAACTAGACTATTTTGGGTTTTTGTAAATGCCAATTAGTTGATTGTTCATAAGCATAAGCTACTTGTAAAAGTTGTTCTTCTCCGAGAACTTTACCAATGATTTGTAGTCCAATGGGTAGACCTTTACTATCAATGCCACAAGGTAAACTAATCCCTGGTAAACCAGCTAGATTAACAGGAATAGTCATTAAATCATTTAAGTACATACTCAAAGGATCGGTGGTTTTTTCCCCAGCTTGGAATGCTGTAGTGGGTGCAGTGGGACAAACTAAAACATCCAGTGTTTCAAAAGCTTTTTCAAAGTCTTGTTTAATTAAGGTGCGGACTTTTTGTGCTTTCAAATAATAGGCATCATAATAACCAGCAGAAAGGGCATAAGTACCAATCATAATCCGGCGTTTGACTTCCGCTCCAAAGCCTTGAGAGCGAGTTTTAGTATACATTGATAGCAGATTATCTGCATCAGGGGAACGCAAACCATATTTAACGCCATCGTAACGCGCTAAGTTAGCTGATGCTTCCGAAGGGGCGATAATGTAGTAAGTTGGTAAGCCATAGCGGAAACTGGGACAGGAAATAGTGTGAATTTCTGCACCTAGTTCTTGGAGTACATCAATAGCTTTGGTGACAGCAGCTTCTACTTCAGGATCTAAACCTTCACCAAAGGTTTCAGTAATTACACCTATTCTTAATTTTCTCCTAACTTTGAGATCCGGTTTTAAACTAGCTGCATAGTTAGGAATTTGGACTTTGAGACTGGTGGAGTCTTGAGGATCATAACCAGCGATCGCACTCAACAATATCGCTGTATCTTCAACTGTACGACCAAATGGACCTATTTGATCTAAAGATGAAGCATAAGCTACCAACCCATAACGGGAAACTAACCCATAGGTCGGTTTCATCCCCACCACACCGCAAAAAGAAGCCGGTTGCCGAATTGAACCCCCCGTATCCGAACCCAGGGAAACCACACATTCATCTGCTGCTACTGCTGCTGCTGAACCACCGGAAGAACCACCGGGAACACGGGATAAATCCCAGGGATTAGCAGTAACTTGATAAGCGGAGTTTTCTGTAGAACTCCCCATCGCAAACTCATCTAAGTTCGTTTTACCTACCATCACCGCCCCAGCATCAGCTAGTTTTTGGGTGACGGTTGACTCGTAAGGTGGGACAAAATTTTCCAAAATCCGGGAAGCGCAGGTTGTGGGAATCCCCTTTGTACACAAATTATCTTTAATCCCGATGGGAATCCCCGCCAAGAGTCCAATTTCTTCTCCCGCAGCGACTTTTGCATCCACAGCTTGAGCTTGTTTTAAGGCTTGTTCTGTCGTGACAGTGAGGAAACTGTGCAATTTTGGTTCTAACTCTTGAATCCGATTTAATGCTTCTTGGGTAATTTCAACGGCAGAACGTTCTTTACTGATTATCTGTTCGTGCAACTCGCGGATGGATGCCATAATTGTTCTCTTTATTAGTCAAGTCATTGATTTTAGCATTTACAGGACTGGGGATAGTGTTTTGTTGGATCGCGCGCAGAGACACACAGAGGGGTTTGAGGGTTGGGTGATGTTAAAAATCGTATCTGTTGATATTAATATCTGTAATGGAATATACGTAAAGTTTTAGTATACTAAATATTTAGATTTCCTAAGTTACTGCTGTGTTGGTAGCTGTAAGGTTGTCTGTACAATTACAAAAAATAAACAGTTTATTGACACGCATGAAAGTATTAAGTGAAATAAGCCGTGGCGGATTTGGTCGAGTTGAAAAAGTTGAGCTAGACAATGGAGAAATTGTTGCTAGAAAAGTGTTTGATCCCTGACGGGATGACAAAAATAGTTAAAATGCAGACAGAATAAGCCTCATAGCTCTCTCACCGCGTTGATAATACTTCCGCTTATTAGGAGATAATCTCAATAATTCTCTAACTAATTCCCGACAATTATCTATAAAAT
>JBJTUF010000206.1:0-2645 GCA_046080565.1 Cuspidothrix sp.
TGAAATAACCATCGGCATTTTTCCGGGCTATACTAACAGTAACTATCTCTAGCCCTGATGATTACGTCAAGTCTGGCTGAAATGAGAACATCCTCAAAGCCCGACACAGACTGCCTTTTTAATTTTCGGACAGGTCTAGTGATGGTAGATTTGGGTTTTCTGTTCAGAAACGCATTTATCAGGGTTTAGGGGGAACGAGAGAATACAATGGTAAAATCTGGGAAAAGTTCGGGGACAAGATAGGATGGAGAAAAAGAGGAAACTGGATATGGTTGCACTACGAGAATATTACTTGTTCAGTTGGGGATTAATCCCAATCAATCAACAGTTAGCAGATGGTTTAAAGCAGTAATGTTAGCACATATAAGTAGTTATACCGCACCTGCGATAGAATTACTAGTTAGACTTGAGCAAATCCGTCAGATGATCTAAATATTATGAGACCAATAAAAAAATGGGTTGAATATCCTCTTGTCGAAGTAAGAGGGATATATGTAGAGGAGGGCGAATGCCGCTTGTTGGAGGGATATGTTGTTCAGCGATACCAAGAAGGCGATATCTTTCTATTTTCTGAAATTGCAGATTTAATGCAATACGAAGTTGAAAGTGCAGAACAAAAGTTAAAAAACAATGTCATAGATGTAGCTGCTCAAAGCATTGTTGGTGGTATCTTTGGAGCAATGTTTGGTGGGCGTACGGGGGCAGAAATTGGATCACACTTAGGAGCTTTAGGAGCAGCTTCCGAAACCATTGTGGAAATTTCTTTGATACAATCAGGTAGCCACAGGCTTCGTCTTATTGTTGACCCATCAGCAATTAATTTGCTTGAATCTATATTTAATGGCTCATTTAAGAGATCAGCAACGATTTTATCTATTAATTCAAACCTGAAGCAACAACAAAAGGATGAACAAAAAGCGGCTTTAGGCTGTCTAGGCATTATAGGGGGAGTGATTTTGCTTATTGTCATCATTGGCTTACTGCTTGGCGCATCTAAATCTCCGCAATTAGATAAATCTCCACAATCAGAAGATCAAAGTTCTCTCAATAATCAGAAAACTCTTGCATTCGTCTAATGTTCTAATTGATCTGTGTTAGTGCGATCGCCGATATTGTAGGTTGGGTTGACATTAGCCGCCGCTCAACTTAGCCGTTAGACTGCTAATGATCTATAAATCAGGAGGTTGAAATCTATATGGCGAAAAAATATAAGCTAGGAGATTACGTTGGGATGAAGTATTGTCCTTATTGTAAGGTTCATACGACTCATAAAGTAGGCTTTTCTTTTAACATACAATGTGCCATTTGTCTCACTCCCAATTATACCAGTAATATTTTCTACAACTACATTAACTTTGAGATAGTCTTTAATTTCTGATAACGCCACCTTCACGCCTTGACGTGATAGACGGGACTGGATACGTTTAGCTATTGTGGTTAACATGATTTAGGCTACCTTTGATAGTTGGTTAGATTGGTTTTTGTGCTTATAGATTAGTGCTACTGCTATTACTGGTAGGATGACTTGCTTGGAATAGAACCCAGATGATTTGAAACCTCCAATACTTTTAAACCATCTGCTAACTGTTGATTGATTGGGGTTAATCCCCAACTGAACAATTAAATCTAGGAACTGTTGACCCGTGATACCTTCACCCACTGCGGGTAATAATTGCTTGCCTAGTCTGGTAATTTCGTCTTTAATTTCGTGGTATTTGGTGAAGTAACGGGGTGAGACTTTACGCAGGTTGACCAATACTTGAAGCCCCTGTTTGTCCATTGGTAGTTGACAATCTGCTATAAGTTTTTTAGTTTTGCTCCAATGGGTATCACTCACCCTCTTGCCTACCAAAGTTTCATAAATTGCTCTTGTTTGTTCCATAGTTTATGCAGTATCGAGATTTTGCATATAGTCGTTGCAAAGTAGCCGCATACCGCATATAAGGTAGCAGCATCTTGCATAATTGGGGGTGCAATTAGCTGCACTAAGGAAAATATGCAGTACCGTGTTTCCTGATTGGGGGTTGCACTGGTCCAAACGCCTTTACCCGCAGGATTTACAAGGATGTTTAGTCATTGCATTTTTTTGGCTATGCTCACACTATAGCATCTATTGGGAAGATATTGCAACCTATTTAGAATATATTTAGAATACTTTGGGGTATAATTGACATATAGCCATAATATTGATAGGAACTATATCTATATGCTGATGAGTAAAAAATTTAGTGTCACCTTGCCGGACGCGATATTTCACCAATTAGAAGATATGGCACAAAATGAAGGTCGGACTACTGCTAATTTAGCGGCCTATTTAATTGAGTCCGGGATAAGAGAAATTTTGAAACAAGCAAAAAAACAAAATCAAGACTAACCAACACCCCTAATTTAAGGATAGAAAATAAAGATGACCAGAAAATCAATCAATCCATTACTGTTGACAGCCCGTAATTCCTTGCGGGCGGCCTCACCTGAGTTAAAGATACGTTGGAAAACTTTGATCACAACCCATCCTTGGATTGTGCGAGGTAACAAAGGATAGAAATTTTTATATCCTGGTCCTATGACCCCTAAAAACAAATCCCGCCCCCTGGCGAGTTAAGGGCGGGTATGGTCGCAAAATGTCATACGGTGACACTTATTAT
>JBJTUF010000207.1:0-3228 GCA_046080565.1 Cuspidothrix sp.
TCTAACACTTTCTGGTATATTTCACTTATCATTTTACTCTGTTAGTTCATATTTACTATTTATTACTTATCTTTTTTTGCTCCCACATTCTGTATCTCTTACTACATAAGCTTTTTCTCCTTCTTGTCCCCCTGTCAGGTACTAAATACATCCGTTTCCTTGGGGTGTGACAGTTGTGGGTGCGGAATGTGGGTTTAAACTTTAAGAGGGCTAAACTATTCCTTGACACCTTTATATGTTTACTCATCAGAAATCATACTTAATATCCATTCTATCCATCGTCTAACTGTGCTAGAACGTCTATCAGCAGTTTTATTACTTAACTTTGAATTACATGATAAAATTATTTCAATAACTTCACTTTTATCTGGTATTTCACCATTTGCAATGGTAGATTCAAAAGTTTTATAAAAAACTTGATATTGTAAAATTTTTCTAATAAAATATAGTATTTTTATTTTATGCCTTTTTTGTAAATAATCTGTGCTTTCATCAGTCAACTTAAAGTTGATTTCTTTAGTATTTATGTCTTTATATTTATCAACAAACCCAAGATATCTAGCAGCATCAGTATAATAATTAGTCTGTCGTTGATCAAATTGATAATTTGCTGTAATCTCTTCCTTTGTAAGCTCTTTATTTAACAAAATTGTTAGTAAATCTATAACTCTTGCAAATGTATTTGCTTGTGGAAATGGAATATTTGTTGGTTCAGGAGCTATCGTAATAGATTTAAATATTTCAGATACATCTTCATGAGTGATTATTTCGGGTGCTATAACATAATTTTTTTGTTCTACCAACTTTATAGAATTGTAATCTAATAAATTCTCAAATTTATATATAAAGAAGCTAAATATATTACTAGAATTAGAGTAAGTCATTAAAACTGGAATTACCTCTTTTGTTCTAATTTTATTAGACCATAGTTGATATGGATAATAAAGCTGTCTAATTAAAAAATCATCCACATCATATAATTTAGCTTCCACCAATACAAAATAATTTTCACTCTCAAAACCTGCATCTATTTCACACTGAGAATTATCAACTTCAATTTGATGCTGTTTATTATCTACTTTATCTTTTATAAAGAATTTAAACTTACCTGTAGACATTCGACCATAAACAGTTTGCTTAAAAACTTCTCCATTACTATTAATTAAATCATCTATGATATTTATATTGAAAGCACAACTTAAAGCTGCACTTTCTGAAAATAGATTACAATAATCTATACTTTCTATACTGGAAGGAAAATCAACAGGAGTAGGTTCTAGAGAAGCGTCATAATCAACATTTAAATAAGTATCAAATCTGCCTATTATATATTTTTTTCTGGAAATAGGTAATATAGACAGATTATTTTGCTCAAAAATTGTAGGCAAAGTATGATAATGATCATACTTTGCCATTAACCTACTTTCTCTAAATTCATTAATGCTATTTGACTCTATCTCAAAATATCCTATTTCATGTATTTTTTCTAAAATAGAGTATTTTTCAAATAGTGCTTCCCAAGCAATATCATTTTTGGTTTTTGGTTTTTTAATATTTTTATCACTCATAGTTTTTTACTAAAATTTCATCCACTTTACCTCTTTTCTTTCCATGACAATTTATCGCCCTGATAGCTGATATTTTGGTCTGTGAATAATCTTTATATAGGTCTGAAATAAATTCTGTATAAGCATTGCTTAGTAAAATATAACAACCCCTACTATGTAGATCATCAAATACCTCTTTTAATCTTCTTTGTTCCTGTTTATTGAAACCGTTAACATCATAGCCAGTAAAAGAAGCAGTTTCAGAAACTGGATCATAAGGAGGATCGAGATATATAAAATCTCCGCGTTTTGCATCTTTAACAGCTTCGTAAAAATCAGAGTTTAATATTGTAACCTGATTTTCATTTAAATATTTATTCACTGCTTTTAAAACAGCTATATCTAAAATATTGGGGTTTTTATATTTGCCAAAAGGTACATTAAATTGACCTTGAGAATTAACTCTAAACAACCCATTATAACAGGTTTTATTTAAGAAGATAATTCTGGATGCTCGTTGAACTTCTGTTTTAGATTTAAAATTCTTTTCTCGATCCCAGTCTCTAATATCATAATAATAATATTCATCATTTTTGTGATTTTTTAAATCCTCAATTAGTTCATCTAACGAATTTTTAATTATTTTATAGCAATTTATCAATTCAGCATTACTGTCATTAATGACGGCTTTTTTAGGTTGCAAACTAAACAAAAGCGCACCACCACCAATAAACGGTTCGTAATAAGTTTGAGGATGATAATTTTTAGGGAAGTGATTAGCTAAAATTGTCGGCACAAGCTGTCTTTTTCCTCCTGCCCACTTTACAAAGGGTTTGACTAACGGATTAACTGATACCATTTTATGACCTGTAAATTATTAAGTGACAATAGTTGTTAATACTATTGTACTATATAATTAATATTTTTGTCTAGAATCCAGATTATACTATATTTTTTGGAAAAATCTGGATTTTTGAGAATTATTGGATTATTCCCAGTTTAATTGACATTCATGTTGATCAAATTTCCAATCAATACATACATCAGATATAGAGTCCATCGAATTTATTATATTAAAAACTTGAAGTTTATCTTCTTGTTGATATAAGCTAACAGCATATACAATAATAGCTATTAACCAAGCATCAAGTCGTCTCGCAAATTCCAATGTCCAATCATATCTTTCTTCAACAGTAGGTTGATAATTAATCATAGGAGAATCTGTTGATTTATGTGATGGAGGATAAGGAAGTTGAATCAATCCAGGTAAAACACCTAAAATATGAAATTCAGTTTCATTATCACTCAAATCAATTAATTGCCATTCAGTATTACTTGAGTATAAAGGTATATTGAAAAATAAATAATTTCCTCGTTCGTAAGTGTTACATATATTCCATATATCCCAAGATCGTAAAGCTTTTACTAACACTTCCTACCATCGAATATAAACATCAGGTATTTGCGATATATCAATTGATAAATTTAAACTTAGTAAACTTTCTCTATGATTATAAAATTCTGATTCCTCATTAGAAATAGCAGGGCTATTTCATTCTAAAAAAGAGGATAAAATGGTAGAGATAATCAGGCATCTATGAGTAAGAAAAATGTCAGAAATAGCAATTATAGAAGCATTCACAGACTTACAAGACCCCAGAAGAACCGCAGGACAACGCCA
>JBJTUF010000208.1:0-4795 GCA_046080565.1 Cuspidothrix sp.
CCAACCGCCTAATGCGAGGAAGGCACAGGGGAATAGTAATATTCCTGACCAACCTACGAATACGAAGCGATCGCGCTTTAACCAGTCGTCTAATACGTCAAACCACCCTCTACTGGGGGCGCGTCCAACTGCGATGGTCATTTAACTAAAATCCTCGTTTTTTTACTAAAAATTCCAACGTTTTTTAAGCAGTTTTTCAACGGGTGTACCGATTTATGGCAACTGCCATGAGGAATTAAACGCTTTTCACAAATTTGGCATCCGTTGAGAAGCTTAGTTTGTGAGAGTTAACTACTTGAGAAACTTATCATTTCTCAGAATTATTGCATGATTAGACACCATTACCTAGTCATTTAGATTATGGTGGCGTAATGATTCTTAACTTATCACATTCCTTAAAATTTGGGACGGATACAGACGAAGGAATTAAATATTTAGTATCTTCAATCCTACTTGATATCAGAATTTTAACAATTTGAGACAACTTTTCTCAGAAATCTTCTTCAGGAATTATGGGAGACAGAGGTGCGGAGGATAGGGGAACAGGGGAGCAGAGGGTGCAAAATTTTCTTCTTCCTTCCTGATCCTCAACTCCTGCCTTTTGTCTCTTCCTTTGATAACTTGCAATCAAGACTGCTTCAGTGGCAGACTTGAGAAAGATAGTCCAAGGTAGTTTAATGACGGTATCAACAGCGATTAACACAGGCGAAAACCTTCTTTGCCAAAAGGTTCTCGGTTCACGTCGGTTTAGCAACTACTGGTGGGCAAGTATTGTTACGATGGGAGCCAGTGGTTTTTTCTTAGCTAGTCTTTCTAGTTATCTCAAAGTTAATTTACTCATAGTTACCGATCCCACCCAACTAATTTTTGTCCCTCAAGGATTGGTAATGGGATTATACGGAACTGCTGGGTTACTATTAGCTACATATCTGTGGCTGGTGGTATTATGGGATTTAGGCGGTGGCTATAATGAGTTCAATGCCGAAAGCGGAAAGTTCAAAATTTTTCGTTGGGGTTTTCCAGGCAAAAACCGCAAAATCGAAATTGAAGGACGTATTCAAGAAGTACAAGCGGTACGTATTCTGATTAAAGAAGGTCTCAATCCTCAACGCGCTTTGTATCTCCGGGTGAAGGGTAGACGGGATATTCCACTCACAAGAGTAGGTCAACCCTTATCTTTGGCAGATCTGGAAACTCAGGGCGCACAATTAGCTCGTTTTTTAGGAGTATTCTTAGAAGGACTCTAATGATTTTGGATTTTGGATTTTGAATTGTTGATGAATCAATACTTTCAAAGTCTGAATTCCACAAATTTACAAGATCAAGATTAAGATACTTTGGTTAATGCAGTTACTAACAATGCGGTTAAAATTTCCACAAGTTTTTGCAGTTCTCTTGATCATTGGTGCTTTGATTTTAGGCGGATGTACAAGTAATACAACTTCTTCTAGTGCCTCTTCTACGGCAACAGCTACTTCTGAAGCCGCTACCAATGCTACTACTAACACAACAACAGTATCAGAAACTATTAGTGAGAGTATTCCTGGAATGAAAGATTTCCCACGTATTGAAGGTAAAGCTACTGTCGTAATGACTGTCAAAGGTTCACCAATTACGATTGAAGTAGATGGCGCAAATGCCCCAATTACTGCTGGTAATTTTGTGGATTTGGTACAAAAAGGTGTTTATGATGGGTTGGTTTTCCATCGTGTTGTACGTGATCCTCAACCTTTTGTAGTTCAAGGTGGCGATCCTCAAGGTAAAGATCCCAAATTTCCCCCAACTAGACTGGGAACTGGTGGTTTTATCGATCCTAAAACTGGAAATGAGCGCCGTATACCTTTAGAGATTAAACCACAGGGAGAAAAAGAACCTCTTTATAGCAAAACTTTTGAGGAAGCAAGAATTGGTAAACCACCTGAGTTAAAGCATAAGCAAGGGGCGATCGCTATGGCAAGATCACAAATGCCTGATTCCGCTTCTTCTCAATTCTACTTCGCTTTAGCAGATTTATCTTTTTTAGATGGTAACTATGCTGTCTTTGGCTATGTTACTGAAGGTTTTGACGTAGTTAATAAAATTCAACAGGGCGATAGAATTGATTCTGCTAAAGTAACTCAAGGCGGGGAAAATCTAAAACTTCCTCAGTAGTTAGTTATTTGTCAGTGGTCGGTTGTCAGTTGCATTAGTAATTGATAATTGACTGCTGCCTAAGTATCAAACTCTAAAATCTAGAATCTAAAATTGGTGAGAGTTGTTGTTACTGGTATTGGCTTAGTTTCTGCTTTAGGTAAAAGTTTAAAAGAGAGTTGGCAAAATTTACTCATTGGTAAAACAGGAATTAAATTACATCAACCTTTTCCTGAACTGGGAATAATCCCTCTAGGATTAATTGATGAACAACCTGCTGTATTAAATAAACTAACAGAAATAGTTGTTACTTCAGCTTTGGAAGATGCTCAATTAATATCCCCTTTATGTAATTGTGCGGTGGTAATTGGTTCTAGTCGTGGCTATCAAGGATCTTGGGAGATACTGGCGCGTAATATACACAATCAAGCAACAGAGTTGAATTTAGAATATTGGTTAAACACTTTACCACAGATGAATGCGATCGCTGTCGCCAGACAAATTGGTTCAACAGCAGCAGTTTTAGCACCCATGGCCGCTTGTGCTACGGGAATTTGGGCAATTTCCCAAGCCACCATGTTAATTCAATCAGGTCAATATCAAAGAGTCATTGCAGGTGCAGTTGAAGCGCCCATCACACCCTTGACCATAGCTGGATTCAAACAAATGGGGGCTTTAGCTAAAACAGGTGCTTATCCCTTTGATTTACATCGAGAAGGATTGGTGCTAGGTGAAGGTGGCGCTGTGTTTATTCTCGAATCTGCGGAATTAGCAACCCAACGTAAAGCTAAAATTCATGGAGAAATATTAGCTTTTGGCTTGACAGCAGACGCATATCATGGTAACGTTCCAAATCCAGATGGGACAAGTGCGATCGCTGCTATTAAGCAATGTTTAGAACGTAGTCACCTCCAACCAACAGACATAGACTACATTCATACTCATGGTACAGCAACCCAAATAAATGACCGCACAGAAAGCAAAATTATTCAACAATTATTTCCGCAAACATCAGCTGTAAGTTCCACCAAAGGTAGTACAGGTCACACATTAGGCGCATCAGGAACTTTAGGAGTCGCCTTTTCCCTTATGGCATTACAGCAGCAAATTTTACCTCCCTGTATAGGACTCCAGCAACCAGAATTTAACTTAAACTTCATCACATCAGCACAGCAGAGCAAAATTCAACAAGTATTATGTTGTAGTTTTGGGTTTGGTGGACAAAATGCTGTCATCACTTTAAAAGCATATTAAAAACCCTACATGGATGGCAAAGAAAAATAAAAAATTGCCCCTTTATTTATCTCTCCCTTTGCCCAAACTTTACCACCATGAAGCTGAATTACTCGTCTTACAGTTGCCAAACCAATACCATGACCTTGACAACATTCTCCAGAATGAAGACGTTGAAAAGGCTGAAACAATTTTTGAGCATTTGTTTCTTCAAAACCTATCCCATTGTCCCGTACAAAGAAAATACTGTAACTCTCTGGAAATTCCAAATTCATCACCAATGATAACTCTTTTATTTCTAAATCATTAACTTCACCAAACTCAATTATACCCTCTTGAGAATTTTGCGTATATTTCCAAGCATTTTCCAATAAATTATCTAAAACAATTCTAATTAATCCCGGATCTCCATAAGCTTGAATATTGTAATTTATTGAAATTTTTATAGGACGATGAACATTAACCAATTGGATTTGATTAATTACATCTTGAGCTAAATTGCTTAAATTAAAAACTTGTTTATTTACTTTAGTATAACTAACCCGTGAAAGTTGTAACAAACTTTCAATCAATCCCTTAGTTTCGTAACTAATTTTATTTATTTGCTGTAACCATGCTTGAGATTCAGCACTAAGTAGCTGATAATCTTTATCTAATAATTTTTGACTTAATAAACCGATTCGGCGCAAATAATTCCACAAATCATGAGACAGCGAATAGGAAAATATTTCTAACTCCTCAATAGTTTCCTCTAACTCCATATTTCTTTTTGTTAAAGAATTAGCAATCAGTTTATACTTAGTAATATCTCTCAAAGAAATTAAAAAAGCAGCTTTATTTTCCCACTCAATATCTACAATCCGCATTTCTGCAATTAAATTTTTGCCATTAATTGATATAATATTAACTTCAGACTTATCAACCATTCCTACGGAAAATTCCAATAAATTTCCTATCAATTCCGATTGAGAACGGTTAAGCATAAATTCTGCCGCCGGATTGGCAAATCTTACCACACCAGTAATATCAACAACTATAATACCATCAGCATTGTGAGAAATCAGCATTTGTAATTGCTCATTATTATCAAGTTCAGAAGCAGAAGACATAAATCATCACAAAGGCATTCATCGCATTAGTAGTGTAGCTTTCTTACTCTTTAGTCTTTGAGATTAGACTGATCCATTTCAGTTTGTACCTTAACCCAAGTTGCTAGTTATAACTATAAGCCTTCTAGATCCCCCTAAATCCCCCTTTTTAAGGGGGACTTTGATTAATTTCCCCCCTTTTTAAGGCTACGGTGTACACACAAGTCCTATCTGTCTTCGTTTTGTGCCTATTTCGCCCCCTAAATCCCCCAAGTTTGGGGGACTTTGAAAACTCTTGTTCCCCCAGAATTGGGGGTTAGGGGGCGATTCGGTGAGGGCTTGGT
>JBJTUF010000209.1:0-9971 GCA_046080565.1 Cuspidothrix sp.
TGTTTGCGATACATTTTGATGCACCTTGATGCAAGGGTTTTTATCTATTTTACCCCTTTTTCTTGCACTTTGTTCCTTTTTTCTGCCCCCTCAACTCTTGATTTATCTAGGTTTTGTGTTTATTCAGCAAGCCCTAGTTACTGCTAACGAAGTTAGTAAAACCGTGGCCATATTTGAAATCAAGCCACCGACTTATATCAGTGATATTCAAGGAACTGGTTCAACTTTTAACACTGCTTTTGGTGGCACTCAAACCATTGAAGGTATTGTTACTCGCGCTTTTCAAGGTTCTAGCAAACTCAACGGTTTCTATGTTCAAGAAGAAGATGCCGATGCTGATGGCAACTCAAATACATCAGAAGCCATCTTTGTTCATGACCCATCTGGACTTTTCTCTGGTAATATCGGTGACAAAGTTCGGGTAACTGGAACAGTTGCAGAATTTACCAGTGGTACATCCAGTAGTTTAACTCAGCTTACCAGTCTCACCAATGTTACTAACTTAGGTGCAAGCACTTTACCTAGTGTCACCAATATCCAATTACCTGTTACTGGCGTCAGTGATTTAGAACGCTATGAAGGGATGTTAGTTAATATTAGTGCGGGCAGTGGCAACCTCACCGTTACCGAGAATTTCCAATTAGGACGTTTTGGACAGGTAGTTCTGGCTGCTGATGGTGCTAGTAACCAAGCGGGAACAGATGCCCGACTTGATCAATATACTCAATTTAATACTCCTAGTGTGAGTGGGTACGCAGCATATCAAGCTGAGATTGCCAAACGGAAAATCTATTTAGATGACGGTAGCACTTCTCAAAACTTAGATCCGACGATTTTCGGGCGTGGTGGTAATCCTCTCAGTGCTGCTAATACCCTCCGTAGTGGTGATACCGTTACTAATATTACAGGGATTTTAGATCAGCGTTTTGAAGGTTATCGTATCCAAACCTCCACAGGTGTTAACTTTACTCCAACTAATGCCCGTCCAGATACTCCTCCCTCTGTTGGTGGTACGCTCAAAGTAGCTAGTTTTAACGTTCTTAACTACTTTAATGGTAATGGTACAGGTGGAGGTTTCCCAACTTCTAGAGGTGCTAACAATTTAACTGAGTTTAATCGTCAGCGAGACAAAATTATCCAAGCCATTATTAATTCCGGTGCTGATGTGATGGGATTAATGGAAATAGAAAATGATGGCTATGGTTCTACCAGTGCAATTCAGGATTTAGTTAATGGATTAAATGCCATTGCTGGTGCTGGAACTTATGCCTTTATTAATCCTGGTGCGAGTTTGGGAAGTGATGCGATCGCTGTAGGATTAATTTACAAAGCCAGCAAAGTTAACCCAGTTGGTGCTGCTGCAACAATGGCAAATGGCTATGGTACAGGTGCATTTGACTTAGTAGGACGTAAACCCCTAGCGCAGACATTCCAACAAATCTCCACCGGTGAACTATTTACCGCCGTTGTCAATCACTTCAAATCCAAAGGTTCTAGTTCTGGTGGTGTGGGTGATGCTGACGCTGGAGATGGTCAAGGATTATCTAATGGCACTCGTACCCGTCAAGCACAGGACTTAGCCGCATGGTTAGCAACCAAACCCACAGGCACAAATGACGCTGATTATTTACTGTTGGGAGACCTCAACGCCTACGCCCAAGAAGATCCCATTACCACCTTAGCCAGTGCTGGATATGGCAACTTACTACCTAATACCTCCTACTCCTACATTTTCGATGGCCAAGTAGGTGCGCTTGATCATGCTTTAGGTAGCAGCAGTTTAGCCACCCAAGTTACAGGGGCAGAAAAATGGCACATTAACGCCGATGAACCTACGGTTTTAAATTACAACACCGAATTTAAGTCACCAGGGCAAATCACCAGTTTATACAGTCCTGACCAATTCCGTTCTTCTGACCATGATCCGATATTGGTAGGGTTGAATTTAAATACTGCCCCCAGCAACATTACTTTAAGTGCTACCAGCATCAATGAAAATGTCAATGCCAATAGTGTAGTTGGTACTTTTACCACAACAGATCCTACTATCGGCGACACTTTTACTTATAGTTTCGTCCCTGGCACAAATGACAATGCGGCTTTCACAATTAGTGCAAATCAATTGCTAATTAATGCCTCCCCCAATTTTGAAGCTAAGTCTAGTTACAACATTGTGGTACGTTCCACAGATAATGGTGGACTTACCTTTGATAAGGCATTAACTATCAATGTCAATGATGTCAACGAAGCCCCCACAGACTTGACATTGAGTTCTAATCAAGTCAATGAAAACGTTCCTGTGAAAACTGTCGTTGGTACGTTCTCTAGCACTGACCCAGATACAGGTAATACATTTACTTACAGCTTAGTTAGTGGCACAGGTGACACTGATAACAGTGTGTTTACTATCGTTGGTAATCAACTGCAAATCAACTCTTCCCCAAATTTTGAAGTTAAGTCTAGCTATAACATCCTGGTTCAAACTAGCGACCAAGGAGGGCTTTTCTATCAAAAACCATTGACTATCAACATCCTCGATGTCAACGAGATAATTGGCACGGTAGGCAATGACACCCTCACGGGTACTAATGCTAATGATACCTTCGTTGGTGGTCAAGGACGGGATATGCTCACAGGACTCGCTGGTAATGATTTGTTTGTCTACAACAGTATTATTGATGCTGGTGACACAATCAAAGACTTTACCCCTGGTAGTGACAAAATCCAGTTAACAGGCGTACTTCAAGGTCTGGGTTATACAGGTAGTAATCCTATCGCTGATGGATACGTTCTCTTCTCTGGTGTTGGCAGTAACAATAGCAACCTCCTGATTGACCCCGATGGCTTGGGAACTGCCCGTTCTCGCAACTTCATCTACTTGGAAAATGTCTCAGTAGGTGCGTTGAATAACCCCAATAATTTCATTTTTTAGCCCTAGGACTGAGGTAAGAGAACTCCACAAAAAAGATGAACTGCTTGCAGCAGCACTTCGCTATCCAATCTTGTGGCATGGGCATCCTGCCAGTCCTTGTATTATTAGCGGGCAAGATGCCCGCACCACAAGAAATTTTTGGATATTTTTTTACTTCCAAGTCTCTAAGAATGTTCCCAGTCTTATTCCTCTGTGTTCTCTGTGTCCTCTGTGGTTCGTTATTCCATGATATGTGCGTAAAATTTACCCTTACCGAAAAATAAACTCATGATTCATCTATCTAGATTCTTAGTAGCCAGCACAGCGATCGCTTTAACTGCATTCACTCCCACCCTAGTTAATGCCGCTACCATCACATACAACATTCAAGTAGTCCCGGATTCAGGTTCACTCAAAGGTAATACCTATCAGGGATTTTTAAGCTATGATGATAGCACCTTAACTGGTCTTGGTTATGAGGCGATCGCCTTAAGCAATTTCGGTTTCACCTTTGCGGGAAATAACTACAATTTAGCTAGTAGTCCGAGTGCGATCGTTAACTTTAATGATGGTAGTTTTCTAGGGCTAGATTTCGGTGTTGCAAACTCTCCTGCACCAACTTTTATATCGGGATTTTTTGATCTTAGCGAAGCCTTTTTTAGCTACGATACTGGAATCATTGGAGGTGCGGGTACAGGAGAGATTAAATATACACTGCAGCCCAGTAACCCTACTACTATCCCTGAACCAACCGCAATCTTGGGTTTATTTATATTTGGCACTTGTGGATTTGTCTCTGGACTTTCACGCCAAAAATAGATAAAAGTGTAAGATTATGTAATCGGGCTGAGAGCTTCATAGGGCGTAAATCGCAAAACCTGTAAGGGGCGGGGAAACCCCGCCCTTAATTGTATTCCATCCAACCGATAAATGCTATAAATGTCCATAGTGCAATTATAATTTTTAATTTTAAGTTAATTTTTTTTTAATCTTATGAAAGAAACAGTTTTACAAGTTCGCAATTTACAAGTTGAATTTATCAGTGATACCAGTAAAGTTAAAGCAATTGATGATATTAGCTTTCAGTTGCATCGGGGGGAAACTCTCGGTATTGTCGGTGAATCAGGTAGTGGTAAATCGGTGACAGCTTTAGCAATCATGGGTTTGTTACAATATCCAGGAAAAGTGACAGATGGGGAAATTCTTTTTGATCGGATCAATGGCCAACCTTTGGATTTATTAGCATTACCACCGGCAGAAATGCAGCTTTATCGCGGTGGTGATATTGCCATGATTTTTCAAGGACCCATGACTTCTTTAAATCCGGTTTATAGTATCGGATTTCAGTTAGAAGAAGCAATTATGCGCCATCAAAATGTGAATGCAATTGAAGCTAAAAGAATTGCCATCGCAGGTTTACAAGAAGTTAAACTATTACCTAATGATGAACAAATTCAAGAACAGTATATTAATTATGATTTGTCTGTAGCCGATAGTTTTAAATTAGCACAGTTGGTAAAAGAACATAAGGAAGCAATGTTAAACCGCTACCCTCACCAACTATCAGGAGGACAACTGCAACGGGTAATGATTGCGATGGCAATTTCTTGTAACCCATCTGTATTAATTGCTGATGAACCAACTACAGCTTTAGATGTTACAGTTCAAGCCACTATTTTAGAATTATTGTCCGAATTGCAACAAAGTCGCAATATGGCCATGATTTTTATTAGCCATGACTTGGGTTTAATTTCGGAAATTACTGACCAAGTAGCAGTCATGTATAAAGGCAAAATTGTGGAATATGGTGCAGCAGCACAAATTTTTAATCATCCCCAACATCCCTATACTAAAGGACTGGTTGCTTGTCGTCCTCCTGTCAGCCGTCGTCCACGTCAATTATTGACGGTTTCTGACTATATGAGTGTGACAGAAGATGAATTTGGTAAAACAACAATTACGATCAAAGAACCTGTACAACCACCGGAAATTACTACAGAAGAAATTAACCAAAGATTAGCAGATATCAGTGCTAAACAACCTCTATTAACTGTTCGTAATTTAGAAGTTGCTTTCCCAATTCGGGGCGTATTTGGCGAAACTAAACGTTACCATCAGGCAGTTAATGGAGTTTCCTTTGATGTTTTTCCTGGGGAAACGTTGGGATTGGTAGGAGAATCTGGTTGTGGTAAAACTACCTTGGGTAGAACTTTATTGAAATTAATTGAACCCAGCAGTGGTGAAATATTATTTGATGGACAAAATATTACTCACCTCAAGGGAAAAACTTTGCAGCAATTACGAAGAGAAATGCAAATTATTTTCCAAAATCCTTTTAGTTCTCTCAATCCTAGAATGAAAATTGGGGATGCAATTCTTGAACCCCTACAGATTCATAGCGTAGGTAAGTCGAAACAACAGCAACAAGCTAGGGTAGTGGAATTATTAGAACGGGTAGGTTTAAGCGCAAGTGATGTTAAAAAATATCCGCATCAATTTTCTGGCGGTCAACGTCAACGAGTTTGTATTGCCCGGGCTTTAGCTTTAAACCCTAGATTTATTATTTGTGATGAATCAGTTTCTGCTTTAGATGTATCAGTCCAAGCGCAGGTTTTAAATTTATTAAAAGAATTACAGCACGATTTTCAACTGACTTATATCTTTATTTCCCACGATTTAAGTGTGGTGAAATTTTTGAGCGATCGCATTTTGGTAATGAATCAGGGGAAAATAGTTGAATCAGGTACATCTGAAAGTATTTATCTCCAACCAAAACAAGAATACACCCAAAAATTAATTGCCGCCATTCCTACCGGTAGTCCTGAAAGAATCAGAAATCGCCATCATTGAAGGAGGCAGGACGAAAAACCTTGTTATATATAGGAACCCAGCTTGATTACTGATAGCGAAGCGTGGCGTTAGCCATATTTTCCTACGTAGGAAGGCAAGAGGCAAAAAGAATAAAGGTGTACTGAGTTCCCTTCAAAAATCAAATAGGAGTTCTATATATATTTCAAGGATTTAATATCCTAATTATCCTGGCTGCAGCTATAAATGCAAGGTTTTTCAATTGTCATAGCATTTCTTTATGAGACTGCGCCTAATTTTTTCATCTTCTGTTTTTCTCCTCTGTGTCCTCTGCGCCTCTGCGGTTCGTTCCTATCTAAATTTGGTGCATATTTATACAGAATTGGTATCACCTCTTAAAAGCTTGGACTTTTTTAACTTCAAAATAGATATAACCCTTTACCTGTCAGTTTTTCAGATTTATCCAGCAAACCCTAATTAAAAATAATTCTCAAAAATTTCTCACTAAATAATAACAAGTAAGAATACAGTATTAGTCACTATTGTTAACTTATGTTGTTATTATCATGTTAACAAATATTAAATTTTAATTCCTAATCAATGTAAACCGAGCTATAACCCCCGGTAATTGAGCTATTTTCCTCTCTTGGGAGGATAGTGATTCGTGCCTTTGGGATACTTTTACAGAAAACTTTACAAAAATTCATACTTCATTAGTGATAAATTCTCTTAATAAATCTGATATGATATGCCTAAAGCTTATTGAATAAATCTCTCAATAAGTAGATCAACCATTCTAGCTCTTTCCCACAATTCACAGGAAAACACACCATGATGAGCATGGCTGTCCAAAACCCGGAATCAATTCCCTGGTGGTCAGGGAACGCCCGGTTAACACATCTTTCAGGCAGATTATTAGGCGCTCATGTTGCCCATGCAGGATTAATCGTATTTTGGGCAGGTGAGTTTATTTTTCTAATTTGTTAGTAATTTTTGGGGTGTGAAAATGTCGAAAAAAATTGGTTTGTTCTACGGTACTCAAACAGGTAAAACTGAATCGGCTGCGGAAATCATTCGAGATGAGTTTGGTGATGATGTGGTTACTCTCCAGGATATTTCCCAAGCTGATACTAGTGATTTTGATGACTATCAATGTTTAATTATCGGTTGTCCTACTTGGAATATTGGTGAACTCCAAAGTGATTGGGACGGCTTTTTTCCAGAATTGGATAATATCAGTTTCTCAACAAAATTAGTTGCCTATTTTGGTACTGGTGATCAGCTTGGTTATGGGGATAATTTTCAGGATGCAATGGGCATTTTAGAAGAGAAAATTTCCGAGCTTGGTGGTAAAACTGTGGGTCATTGGACTACGGATGGCTATGATTTTAGTGCTTCTAAAGCTGTGAAAAACGGTAAGTTTGTTGGTTTGGCATTGGATGATGATAACCAGTCTGATTTAACTGATGAGCGTATTAAGGCTTGGGTGACTCAGTTAAAAACTGAATTTGGTTTGTAGAAGATTCTGTTTTTATTATTCACCTGTCAGTTGTTCCTTGATTATGGTGTGGGTATTTTTATCATCTCTTTACCTACACCTTCTTTTCTATCCTTTCTCTATCGTATTTTGTGAGCATATTTATGTCTGATATTGTTGATGTTTTGTGGTTAAGTTCTAGCCCTGCTTTGGCAAGGTTTGATCAACCTTTATTAAAATACTTATGTAAGTATATGACGGTGACTCAGTGGGAGTACCATACTCAAAAAGATGAAGGTAGTTCTGTAGATGAAGCTGTGAATTTGCTTAATGAATTTTTAACGGCTACAAATGATTCTGTTCATTTAGCTGGCCATGGTGCTGGTGGTGCATTGGCTTTAAGTTTTGCTCGTCGTTATCCTGAAAAAGTGCGATCGCTTACTTTATTATCTGTCGCTTCTCAACCTGCATATACTTGGCAGGCTCACTACTATGTACGAAGAGGAATGTTTTCTATTAGTCGTGAACAAGTATTAGCAAATAGCGTCCGCAGTCTCTTTGGAAAACAACCTCATCATACTACTAAAAAGTTGATGGCAGCTTTAGATAAAGATTTGGATCAAACTCCATTATCACACTCTTTATTTAAGTTGTTTGATTTACCAAAAGGAGGTGTTTCTATGCCGATGATGGTCTGTGGTAGCAATAATGATCCAGTTGTTGATCCATCAACTTTACAGGAATGGTCAAAATATTTAAAACCTGAAGATCATCTCTGGCAATACCCGAAAGGAAATCATTTTTTTCATTATTTCTACCCTCAACAAGTTGGGGAACAAATATTAAGTTTCTGGCAACTTTACCATCTACAATCTATGTTGTTAGCTCAATTTGTCTCCCCAAAATTAGCCAAATAACTGCATCCTAAATTAATATTTAGGGTTTGTACCAAAAACTCTTTCCGTGGAGATAGGCAAAAGGCAAGAGGCAATAGTTTGGGCTATCTTTAACAACCAATTTTTTCTGGGGATATTAGCTGTTGAGTGTGGGCAATTTCTTAAATTCTATTTTCCTTAATCATCAGAAAAATAAAGGAGTAATCACTATTTATGTTTACCATTTTTTGTGCTTTATGTGCTTGGATAATGACGATTTTACTACTTTGCAGTATTTGGTTAACTGTCAAAAAAGGTATAAATTATCTACAGAAATTACATCAAATTCCTTGTCATAAATGTGACTATTTCACTAATGATTATCGTCTCAAATGTACCGTCCATCCTTGCAAAGCTTGTTGTGAACAGGCTATCGGCTGTGTTGATTTTGAACCGAAAACTGCTGCTTGTAATGCTACTCAAAAAGGTCGTACATGGAAAATAGGAAAAAATAATTTACAGTATGATTAAAATACTAACAAGACTTACCCAAAATATCTCTCAAACTCTCTTTCCTTCGTGGTTCATTCTTCCATTACTTCCTAACTAAGATTAAAATTTTGATCCTGATTCTTCAAAATCTAGCATCTTAATATGGAAACTTGTTACCTTATCCTGCTTAAATCCTTATGAATACCAACTCTGATTTGCTCTGTGAATTATGTGATTTTTTGTATCCTCGTCATCCCTATCATGGTCAGTTAAAGGAAGAATATTTAGTATTTAATGGACATCTGCAAGAGTTTTCTCAACGAGTAAACTATATTTGTAGTTTACAAACTGGTGGTAAAATCTCTCCAGAGGAAGCTTACAAACAGATACATTTGCTTTGGAAACAATTAAAACGAAATAAAAAACAAATTCAATAGGATTAATTAAATTGAGGTAGAAAGTTATAATGTAAAAAACTGATGGATAACTTTTAAGTAGGCGGAAAACAGGAGTTTTTTACCTCAAAATAACTACTGTTCTTCTCCCTGCTCCCGGACTGACAGGATTACTAGAAGCTACAATTATTGGGTTCGATAGGGCATTTTTTATAAATAAGTGGGTTATTCTGAACACTTAGAAACTGCAATCTTTTCAAAGTAGATAAATGTTGGATATTGCTAATTTTATTTTGGGAGAGAAAGAGAAATTCCAAATTAGGCAGATTAGATAAAGGTTTAACATTATTGATTCTGTTTGATTGTAAGCTGAGAGTGATTAATTTTCTCAGCTTAGATAAAGGTGTAACATCACTGATTCGATTTAATTCAAGCCGGAGATCATTTAATTCTGTAAGATTAGATAAAGGCTGGATATTATTAATTTTATTAGTGAAAAGGTTAAGGTAAATTAATTTTTTCAAATTAGACAAAGGCTGAAGATTACTGATTTGATTATAACCAAGCTCAAGATGAGTTAGGTTTTTCAAATTAGATAAAGGCTTGAGATTCGTGATTTTATTTCCAGTCATAGAGAGATTGGTCAAATTATTCAAATTTGACAAGCTTCTGATATCATTAATTTCATTGGCATCGAGAAAGAGAGAATTTAATTTAGTTAGACTTGATAAGGGGTTAATATTGCTGATTTTATTGCCATTTAGATAAAGAGAAGTTAAATTAGTCAGATTAGATAAAGGTTGGATATCGCTAATTTGATTGGTGGTCAGGTTAAGAGAAATCAAATTAGTGAGACTTGATAAAGGTCTAATATCCCTGACGGGATGACAAAAATAGTTAAAATGCAGACAGAATAAGCCTCATAGCTCTCTCACCGCGTTGATAATACTTCCGCTTATTAGGAGATAATCTCAATAATTCTCTAACTAATTCCCGACAATTATCTATAAAAT
>JBJTUF010000210.1:0-43300 GCA_046080565.1 Cuspidothrix sp.
CTAACACTTTCTGGTATATTTCACTTATCATTTTACTCTGTTAGTTCATATTTACTATTTATTACTTATCTTTTTTTGCTCCCACATTCTGTATCTCTTACTACATAAGCTTTTTCTCCTTCTTGTCCCCCTGTCAGCTACGAGATAATTATAACTGCCTCCTGCTCTCAAGGCACATGAATAGGGTAATGCAGAAATATTACCGCCAATATTTTCATGCCAAATAGAAGGAAAATGAGGATTATTTTTTACCGCATTTAACCGTTTATTCTTGATTTTTTCTGATAAGAAATAACTTCGAGGTATATTGTCATCATTTTCTAAAATGGTACTAAGTGGTTGGTAATAACCTAATGGTTTTGGAAAATTGAAATCAATAAAATCTAAAAAACCAACTATATAAATTCTCTCTCTTTTTTGAGGCAAGCCAAAATCTAAAGAATTAATAACTTTATAATAAACGGTATAACCTAATGCTTTCAATTTATTTAAAATTATTGAAAAAGTTTTACCGTTATCGTGAGTGGTCAATCTTTTTACATTTTCCAATAAAAAAGCTCGTGGTTTTTTAACTTCCAGTATTTTTTCGATATTAAAAAATAAAGTCCCTCTCGTATCAGTAAAACCTAAACCTTTTCCAGCAATACTAAAAGGTTGACAAGGAAACCCCGCTAATAAAATATCATGGTTTGGAATATCAGAAGGCGATATTAAATTAATATCACCATGAGGTTTATCTCCAAAGTTTGCCTCATACATTACTTGAGCATCTTTATCCCATTCGGAAGTAAATACATTTTTACAATTATAGGCTTCAAAACCGAGTCTAATTCCACCTATCCCAGCAAATAAATCAATTGTTTTATACATTTTATGTCTAGCTAATTAAGTTTATCATATTTATTTTAACATAATTAGTATAGAGTCATTGAGATATCTCTGTTATATGTTAAACAAATATCTTATCTATAGGATAATTTTAGGTGACACTAAAAAGTCCAATGAGTTAAAGATAGTTTTTATGTTTACTGAATTATGTGCTGGTAAATTGGCTAAAAAATTAGATACTTTTCTATAAAAACAGTGATAATTGTTCGACTATCTCTTTAGCTTTTGATTTATTTCCATGAATTAAGTTAAAGAGATAAATTCCCAGTTCTTTAGCAAGTAAGACAGGAACTGCATTACCAATTTGCTTATATTTAGAACTTACAGAACCATAAAAAATCCAATCATCAGGAAATGTTTGAATCTTTGCAGACTCACGCACAGTTAAAGAACGCAATTCTACAGGATGACACATATCTGTAGCCTTTTGATGTGGACTTGTTGTTATTGTTGGTGAGGGTTTATCCCAAGATAATCTTCTATAAAAACCTACTTTTCCACCTCCAGAATTATAAGCACCTCCCATAGCTTCTTGTTTTAATTCTTCTGGTAAATGTTTCCAATTTTGTCCGGCTTCCAATAATCTCAAATACTTCAAGCGACTTTCTGAATAAGACATAAATTCTGGTTTTGGATCAACTAAATCTGTTAAAGCATATTTTAAAGTTCGCCATTTAGGTAAAATTTTTCCATCTTTGCAATATTTGGGAATAGGAAATGTAGGGGTTTCTCCATCTCTTGAACTAATAAATATTACACGCTCTCTATTTTGTGGAACTCCATAATCTGCTGCTTCTAATAGGTTATAAACTACGTTATACCGTATTGCTTTCATTTCTGATAATACTACTTTTAAAGCAGAACCAGGCACTTCATCAGGTTCTAACGGTGGGTAATCTTTTCCGCGTTGATGAATTGGTCTGTGACGGAGTGAAGCAGAAAGTAAACCTTTCACATTTTCCATTAAGAAAAAACGGGGTTGAACCTCTTTAACAATGCGAATAAAATCCATGAATAAACTACCGCGAGGGTCCATTACTGAACCTCTTTTTCCTGCTGTACTAAATGGTTGACATGGTGGACCACCAGTGACTAAATCAACTTCTTGTGGTTGTAAAGCACGTCCTAAATTTAAAACTCTCCCCCCTTCTTCTAGTAATTGTTGAGAGGTAACATTTTGTATTTCTCTAGCAATTGCACTTTCTTGTAAAAATGGCCGATTCAGAGCTATTGTTTTGACAGCATCACGATCTTTTTCTACTACAGTTACAGTGTGAAAACCTGCTTGTTCTAATCCTAAATCTAAACCATAAGCACCTGTAAATAATGATATAGAAATAGCTTTACCATCTATCACGGTTGTTGCCCTCAAAGAATTGCTAAAGTTAAGTAATTATATAGAACTCATATTTGATTTTTGAAAAAAATTAGTATTGTAGGGTGCGTCAGATATTACAAATATGTTTATTAATAGAACTTATGCAGTCTGACGCACCCTACGTATCTTTAGAAATGTTCCACCTAAAAATCTCTACTATAGAATGATATTTAAAGATTTTCGCACATCATCCAAAGGAGTTTCCCATAATTTATTCCATTCTATGCCAAATAGAGGTTTAGCTTGTTTCGCCATTAACCATCCTTGGCTAATGGCATCCATATATTGTGTAGAAACTTCAATATCATAGACAACAGATTTAAGTAGATTCTTAGTTAACAAACCCAACCAGAAGCGAGTAGCATATAACTGATAAACATAAAACGCTTCTAATTGAATTTCACCTAGAATATTTGTGTTACAACCAGTGACAATATGCCAAATATCATGGGTTTCGGTAATATGGGCAGAGAAAAATTCAAAATCGGTTTCTACTTTTCCTGGTTTTAAAGGTTGTAAATTATTGGCAATAAAATGATCAGCAACAGCGTATCCGAAAGTATTGACGGGGAGACTATGGAGTTTTTCTAAGTCTATGTCACCTAACATGGGACGTTTGACAAATGCTTCTTTTCCTTGGGGAGTGCGAGAAACAAAATCAATCATTTTTTGCAAGCTATCATCATCACTGACAGCATTAGCCAGTTTGCCAATATGATCAAAATCTCCATCTGCTGCTTTCGCAAAATTAACAATCGTTTCAATGACGCTATCTGGTGATTTTGAATCTGCTTTTTCTCTTACTTGCATATTTAGCGCTCCATAGTATTTGGTATTAGAGAAATTATTATTCGGGTAAAGTCAGAATTTCGACTCCATGTTCCGTTACAGCAATTGTATGTTCAAATTGGGCAGAAAGTCGGCGATCGCTTGTTACCGCAGTCCAACCATCACCTAACATTTCCGCTTCATGAGTACCTTCATTAATCATTGGTTCAATGGTAAACACCATACCTGGTCTGAGTTTCTTACCTCTACCCCTAATGCCATAATGGGGAACATCCGGTGCAGTATGGAAAATATTACTAATACCGTGTCCCACAAAATCCCGGACTACGGAAAAACCAAAAGATTCCGCATATTCTTGAATTGCCGCCCCAATATCCCCAATTTTCGCCCCTGGTTTCACTTCCGCAATACCCAAACGCAAACATTCTTCTGTTACTTCTACTAATTTTTGAGCTTTGGGGCTAGGATTACCAACCAAAAATGTTTTTGATGTATCACCATGATAACCATCTACAATGGGTGTAACATCTATATTAATGATGTCCCCATCCTTGAGGATCTGTTTAGCATTGGGAATACCGTGACAAATCACCTCATTCACACTGGTACAAATTGACTTAGGATAACCTTTATAACCTAAAGGAGCGCTTTTTGCTCCGTGTTTTTGAGTCCATCTTTCCGCTTCATCATTCAATTCTAGGGTACTTATCCCTGGTTTTACCAAAGGTTCTAAATGTTGTAACAACTTAGCGGCCAAGCGTCCAGCACGACGCATTTTTTCTATTTCTCGCTGGGATAAAATGACTATGGTTTCAGTTTTCATCAATTTTCTATCTACTCTTTTAAAAATATTGTTAATCCAGTGTTTGCTGCCCTAAGTGCTGCATCTGCTACCTTAAGAGCATACAAGCTTTGTTCTGGGGTGATATATAAGGGACTACCATCAAATAGATGATCCAATACCATCGTTGTATCTTTGGCAAATAAACCTCGACGCGCACCCACTTCAATTAATTTTGTTCCTTGAGCAAATACCAACATTCCTGTGTCACCATCCAGAATTATCTCCCCTTTTTCACCTTGAATTTCTAATTTGCGTTCTGACTGCCACAAGCTTTCACCTTTACCATAAATCACCTGTGCCAATAATCCACTGTCAAAACACAACTGGGCTGAACATAAACAGGTTTGGTAATAGTCTCCTTCAGTTTGCCAATATCGTTGATGACAGTTGACACTGAAAACCTCACCAAACAAATCTGTAAGACGATGTAAGCGGGATAATGCCCCAATTAGAGGAAAACCGAACATTTCATGATTATAAGTCCACTTGCGTGGGGCTGGATATTGAGGATTAAGGGTACTATAGCGGATATAAAACAAGTGACCAATTTGGTCTAAGTGTTCTTTAACAGCTTGATGCCAACCTCCTAATAGTTCAATGTGTTCAACGTGCAAAAGTTTATTAACTGTTTTGGCTAAAGCAATCAGTTCCTCAGCCTCTTTGACATCAATAGAGAGAGGATATTCAACAATCACGTGCTTGCCATTGGATAGGGCAGCATGGGCAATTTTACCATGATCTCGATTGATGGTGCAGATCACCACCATATCTAAATCTTCTCGTTGTACCAACTCTTGCCAAGAATTCATGGCTTCAGTTGCATATTCTGGCACTAAGGCGGCTACTCTATGGGGATTACCAGCGATCGCTATTAAATCAGTACGGAGATCTTTTTGTAATGCATCAGCCCTGAGTTTAGCTGCATAGCCAGTACCTACTAAACCGACCCTGAGAGTATTTTTTAACATAGGTGGTTCGTCATTGGAGATGAATTTATAATCGCTTTTCTATCTTTGGGTTTAACTGCATTGGCATTTTATCAAAAACCTAGCCTGGGAAAATCTTAGCACCTCCCATCTATTGAACTCAGTGTAACTAGGTGAAAAAAGATAAAATCTTAACCCGCTTGAAGAGACAAAGTTAATTTCTCTAGGATAAATACAGTCATTCAAAATACTGTCACCCGTAACCTATTCAAATTCACTTTCACATCTATCTACCTACGGATTTTATATAAATAAAACTTATTGGTAATAAGTAACTAAATTTCATTACTAATCGTGGTCAATTTTCCGTTATAACTTTTAACTTTTCCCTTAGTATCAGAATTGAAGCAAATTTAAACCGACGGCTAATCCTATAAGAGTAGCTGTAAGATTTGCTAGAAAATAACTGATACTGCCGATTTCACAAGAGAGGATAATTAAATGGATAAGGCTAAGGTTACTTACAAAGTTACTCTAGTAGACCTAGAAGGTACTAAGATCGTTATTGACTGTGCCGATGACACCTATATTCTTGATGCAACAGAAGACGCTGGACTTGACTTACCTTTTTCTTGTCGTGCTGGTGCTTGTTCTACCTGTGCAGGTAAAATTGTCTCAGGTACTGTTGACCAATCTGATCAATCCTTCTTAGATGATGATCAAATCGAAGCTGGATATGTATTGACTTGTGTTGCTTATCCCACTTCTGATGTCACCATCCAAACCAACAGAGAAGAAGACCTTTACTAAACTATAGCTATCCGCTATTAGTTACAAAATTAATTACAATAAAGGGATTGGGAATTGGGTATGTGTTTTACTAATTCCCAATTACCGATTCTCTTTAATTTGAGTTCCAGGATAATAAAACTCTAAAATCTTGGGACTAGACCAACCTAATTTGGCTAAATTTTGAGCGCCTGTTTGACTTAAACCCACCCCGTGTCCTAAACCACCACCAATAAAAGCATATCCCCAAATATTTTTTTGCCCTTTATTCAAAGGTTGAATGTAAAAAAGAGTGCTAACTGGTGCAGCAAAAGCACTACGCACTTCATCTTTATGTAATGTGAATACGCCAATATCTGTTCTGACAGCCAACTTTAAAATCCTCCCACTTGTACTACGTTCAACGATAGACATGGCCTCAATTTTCTGAAATTTGCTATAGGGGCTTTTTTTAGCCCTCAAAAACTTCTGTAAGTCTTTGGTAATGCGATTAATGTCCGTTTCTCTGCGCCAACGGAATACATCCCATTTACTCTCATTAAATCCAGTTTTGAGATTGATAAACTTCTGGAAGTTTTGATCATCTGCGAGATTTTGACGGGATAAATCCCAAATTTGACGATTTGGCGCATCTATGATTGGTTTTAAATAGGGTCGATCTTCCCCATTCCAGATATCACTGAAGTTGGCGGTAACTCCTCCTGTTGTAGAAGAATATAAAGCATCTACTATTTCACTGTTATAAGTTAGTATTTGTCCTCTGGTAGCCGCAATGGCCTGATCTGTATTTTTAGCAACTCCGCTTAATCCTTGATAAACTTGACAGTGAGTATCGGCACATAATTGATAATTATCTACCGCAAATCTACGGACATTTCTTAGGGCATAGGTACGGGCAATAATAGCTTGAGCTTCCACGGCAGCCATAGGTGCATCTATGCCAATTTCATGGGGTAGCACTCCCCGAACATAAGTTTCTAATGATACTGTATTAACTAAGGTATAAGTTCCATAAGCGTTGGGTTGTAGGGTCATTTTGCCACTGTACAGCCGCTTTTCCTGGAGTTTTTTATCGTTACTTACCCTAATCAAGTCTTTACCGCTAGTAACTTCCAAATAATTAGGACTATAGTTTTTACCATTTACTACCCAGGTAATTTTGGGTATTTGTTGTTGAATATTTGTGGCTAAGTAAGGATTTTTGTCGCCAGATTTTTGTATGCTTTGTAGTAAGAGGCGACGAATTAAGGGGGTGCTGTAGGTATCTCGTTTTGCCCAGACTTGCCAACGTTCTGGCTGGGCTATTTCTACTTCTATCCCCTGGGAACGCCAACGGTTGGCAGTATCTTCGGCAGTTTCAAAAGTGCGAAAATCTCCCAAAACCAATACTTCTTGTACAAGTGGTTGGTTGAGGGTTTCCATGACTGTCGTTAATTCGATGGGTTTGTCTGTGACAAGGGTTTGTTGCTGACTACCAACTGGAAATTTTAAGGTGAGGCGATCGCCTTTTGTGGGCGATAATTGTAACTTGGCTGTGGGTTTAGCCCCAAATCTTTGGACAATACCAATTTGCAATTTGATATCCTCGTTTTTGCTTACAGGTTCTGATGCGGCTGCTAATCCCAATAAGCATAAGGTTGTGATGAATCTGTAGCTAGAACGCCAAATAAATATTTTCATGAAAACTTTATCTAATGGATTATCCGTTGTTGTAGAGATTGGAAATTTGCTATGATAACTTTTCGTTTATGCGCTTCTATAGTAGCATCATGTCTTTTTTTCTGCACAATTGCAAATCATACTCATTATGAGTATGATACAAAAAGATAGAAGGTGAAACACTGTTGCTGTTTGATAGCGCACTATGGCCTAAGGCATATTAAGATTTTCAGTTTTTACCTCATTTACCTGGAAACTCCTATATATCAGAAAAGATATGAATTTATGATGAAAAGGGTATAATACCTAACAAAGCTTTATAACCCATATTTTATGGAGCAAATTGACTACACTCAGAATTTACAAAATTTGATGCAAAGGGTTGGTTTTGCTAGTTTTAAATCTTTAAGTTGTGCTGCTGGTGTTTCACCAGGGCAAATTTTACAGTTACGCCGGGGTAAAATTCGGCAAATGCGTCTGGAGGTATTAATAAAACTGGCAGAGGTTTTACATATATCCCTAGATAAGTTACTCGAAACTTTTAGCTGTGAGAATTTGTCTAAAAATTTAAATCCAACGGAGGTAGATAATACTGATCAAGATTTATTACGACAAGTGGCAGATTTACAAAATGAGTACCAGCGATTATCATTGTCTTTAAAACAACAAGGGGAAATATTACAACAGAAGTTTCAGCAGTCAAGTTTGCAAATACTAGAGTCTTTAATATTACAATGGCCAACAGTAGCACACAGAGCTAGGGAAGATCACCAATTAGCAGCAGTGAAAATATTACCTTTAGTGGATAAACCTTTAGAATCATTATTACAGGCTTGGGGTTTAAGGGCGATCGCTGACGTGGGCGCATCAGTACCCTACAATCCCCAATTACACCAATTACTAGAAGGGACAGCACAACATGGAGATATAGTTAAGGTACGTTATACAGGCTATATGCAATCTGATAACCTACTATACCGAGCTAGAGTTAGTCCTTTATAAAAGTTATATCTGATGCGATTTTAATATTTGTTACTAATCAATTCATGATTTTACTTTTAGATTTTATATTTTCCCAAATCAGTTGTTTTAGAAATTAAAATACTATATTTTTGTGTAATGAACATCTTTCTATTATGTCAGAATTCTAATATAATAAGAAAGTGATAACCCAAACATTATTAAATTAATTAAACCCAACAAATGAGGATATTATGAATCAACAAGTCAAAGTGATTGCACTCAGCGGTAGTTTTAATGCCAGTAATGCTAATGAATTTCAAGCGACTATTAAAGAAGTGATTACCAATGAGATATCAATAGTATTAGTTGATTGTCATGCTTTAACATTTATGGATAGCACCGGTTTGGGTAATTTGGTTTTAGCATTTAAAACTCTACGATCATCAGGTATACAAATGATTATTTGTTCCATTAATGAGCAAATTAGAATATTATTTGAACTCACAGGCATGGATAGTATATTTACCATTATACCTAATCAAGATGAATTGAAACATCTGTTAGTTTCTGTTAATTAATCAAATTTCACCTGTACAATAGATAAATCATCCTCAAATGTATCTTTGGAGTTTAAGTCAATCAGATAATTTAGTATATAGTCAAGCTGATTATCAACAGAATACTGTAAACTAATCAGAATCTGAATAAAAGCTTCTAAATTCCAAAGATTACCATCTGTCTGGGTAATCTCATAAGCACCATCACTAAAAATATAAAGGGTACTAGATTTTTCAATGTAACAGGAAGCATCTACATATTTTGCTTCAGGAAACATACCTACAGGCATTCCTGGAGTTTTTAATCTTTGTACATCTGTGTTAGTCGGTGTAGTTCCAGAAATCATAATTGCTGGTGGATGTCCAGCACTAGCATAAATTAATTGTCGGGTAACTCGATTATAAACTCCATACCAAATTGTAAAATACTTATCATTTTCATAATTCATTTGAAAGGTATGATTTAAAGCCGCTAATACCTCACTAGGTTGATAATAATTTAAGTCTTTAAGAGCGCGAGAACGTAAGAGATTTAATACAGAAATTGAGGGTAAAGTCGCTTTGAGTCCGTGGCCAGCAGTATCTAAAAGATAGATAGCTAAAGAATCAGCATCAAGCCAATTATAGTCGAAACAATCACCTCCTAGTTGTCTTGATGGTAAGAACTTAAATTGGATACTCAGAGGATTTTTTAAAGGTGGTGGTAACAAAGATTTTACATATTCTGCGGCTTCACCTAATTCAGTTTCTAACAATAATTTTTGTGTTTGTAAATCCTGACTTAATTGATGTAGCCTTAAACCTGCTCTGACTCTGGCTTGGAGTTCATTTTGTTCAATTGGTTTAGTAATAAAATCATCAGCACCAGTATCTAAGCCTTTAACACGATCAGCGATGGAATCTAAGGAAGTTAATAAAATAAAAAATGTGGTGGATAATTTAGGATCTTTTTTAATGCGATCGCATACTTGTAGCCCACTTAGCCCTGGCATCATCCAATCACATATAATTAGTGCTGGAGGTGAATTTAGGGTTCTTAAAATCCCTTCCTCTCCTGTACTAGCGGTAATCACTTCATAACCTTGTTTTTCCAACATCCTTTTCAGGAACATTTGTATGGAGCGGTCATCATCAATGACTAATATTTCAAACATAGGAGGGATGAATCTATAAATTAGAGAATGTCTTTAAACCCATAGAATAATTAGCAACTAACCTCAAATGATTCAGTTAATTTCCCTAATCAAAAGTTAGAGGATGTTTTAAGATTTATGTTTCAAGAAAATGGATTTAACCAAAAGAGAATGACCTGTTTTAATTGATTTAAATCTCGGTAAACTTCTTGTTTCACCCATTGTCCTAAAGCATCTAAAGGACTGAAAGAATTACCTGATTGCCATTTTACATCTTGTCCTAAAGGTGTAATGTGAGTTCCTGATAAAGTTTTGATTGTCACCATCTCAGGAAATAGTGTTTGTAAAATAGTCGTGAGGTTGGCTGATTGATCTAAGGTATCTTTATTAAATTTGATTAATAAATTCCGCCGGATCTGATAGCTGTTTTGCACTATTTCATTAGTTTGGGCTGGTGTTGGTGTAAACTCAATCTCTAATGTAGAATTTAATTGTTCTACTAAGGGTATGGCTTCACTGGCAGCAAAATTGTTAAAGGATATTAAAATATTACCAGCACGTTGGACTACAAATAGACTACCAATGAGTAAATGAAGTTTACAACCCATACTGTGGCCTAACCCGTAAATAGGCAGATAAGCTTTGCGGATTTGTTTTGTATCTTGCAAAATTTCTAGGGTACGTTCAAATTTGAAGAGTACAGATTTAGCGATCGCTACATGATCTAAAGTATTGACAAATGGTGTAGCTATAATCACATATCCTTTATCCGCAAGATGTTCCAGCAACCAACGATAGGTTAAATGCGGTAGGGTAGCGACAAAAGCACCACCTAAAAAATGAATAATTCCAACGGGTTGGCGAGGAATAAGTACCCAGTTGCCTCTAATTTCTTTCCAGTTCATCTCAAGATTTATGGGGAAGGATTGATTGAGTAAAATTTAAGCGCAAGTATTTTCTTTACCTACAACTTCAACTTAACAGATATTATGTATTACTTTTAACCATTATTTTGCAATCTTTTCATTTCATGCTGGACATCTAACGAAATTTGTAAAGCTTCATTTAATAATCTGCCATGTTCTGTGGCCTCTTCATTTACCTGCATAGATGCTAAAGCTGCTAAATTATTGCTAAATAAATCCCCATTGGTAATAATAAAGCTTTTATTTTCCCGCAAAATCCTCTCAGTTTTTATAGCGCGTACTAAATCATCTCTGGTTAGTTTTAGTCCTGCCAAGACTGTTTCTCTTGCTTGTATACCAACTCCCAAGTTACCCACATCCTCAATTTGATCATTAATATCTATAGCTTTAATCACGGAATTATATCTTTCCACATCATTTAATAAAATCCGCAAAGAACTAGTTATGTTCTGGTGCAGAATTTTATTTTTTCGTTTCCAGATGAAATACAATACACTTTGTGTAATACCACCTACCCATAAAATTAAAATCATCAATGATACCCAAGATGATAGTTTTATTAACAGGTAAATACATAGGGAAATAGCCAGTCCAACAAAAAGCAGAGTTCCGATTTCTGCTGCTTTGGCTTTTTTTAGCAACTGTTGATAAAATTGCCCTATAGTATCAGTAATAATGATTAATTTATTATTAACAGGTAAGTTAGTCAATTCTCCCAATTGGTCATGACTAATATCCAATCCCTGTAAATCATCTCGCACAGTGACTAAATCCTTTATATAATAGTGATTCAGTCTAATATAACAACTACTTTTTAGGAATGGTATCACCCCTAAATTTTTGTCCGAATTTAGGAGTATGGCTAACGCAAGACTATGGCTATGCCTCCTGACTCGCCAAAGAAGCTATGGGTATACTACATGAAACCTATCACAATCAACGATAAATAAAATTTCTCTTCTATCTTCCCTTTCGCCTAATACATCAACTTTTATGTATTTCTGTATCCTGAATACTGACAAATTTTTACACTAATATTTGATTGTTCAAAAATATCTATTTTGGATAATATTGATGATACCTGTAAATGTTCACTATTAACAACAGTAATATGTAGGCAATTCTCAATTGTTCTTGACTTTTCCTTGTGGAATCATTTAAGACACTTGTAATAAGTAGCTAATACAATGACCCATTAAAAAGTAAACTACTAACATTGCGGCTGCCGCTAATGCTACCAATGTACCAGCCAACATCAGAGAAAACTCCTTATGCTCGTAGGCTTTTTCCATTAAGTGTAGTGACCATGCTACAAGTGCAACATCAAAAATTAAGATAGGAATCAACATATTTCTTAATATTTCTTCATAGAAGTACCATTATCTTAACACTCTTTCGCAAAACTGTGTTTTATCTTTCCTTACTAAGATATAGTCATTTCCTATATTTCTGAATCTCAAGATCCAAGGCGAACAGGAACATGATGTTCTTGCAAATAATTTTTAATTTCTGCCACACTCAGTTGTCCGAAATGTAATAAAGAGGCTAAAAGCGCCGCTTCGGCCTTACCTTCAGTTAAAGCAGTGTAGATGTGTTCACAATTACCAGCGCCACCAGAAGCAATGACAGGAATTTCCACAGCATCAGCGATCGCTCTGGTTAACTCCAAATCATACCCAGCTTGAGTTCCATCGGCATCCATACTTGTTACCAGCAATTCACCAGCCCCCCTTTTTGTTACTTCTTCAGCCCACCATAGAGCATCAATACCAGTGTTTTCTCGACCACCACGAACGTATACATCCCAACCAGAATTTTCAGGATCGAGTCTACGTCTAGCATCAATAGCTACAACAATACACTGATTACCAAAGCGATCGCTTGATTGATTGATTAGATCGGGATTTCTGACCGCCGCAGAATTAATACTAACCTTATCCGCCCCAGCTCGTAACAAACCTTTAACATTTTCTAAGGATTGAATACCACCACCCACAGTTAGAGGAATAAAGACCTGTTCCGCCGTCCGATAGACCACATCAATAATTGTGTCTCTATCTTCATGAGTAGCTGTAATATCCAGAAACACTAACTCATCAGCGCCCGCTTCGTTATAAACCTTAGCCAGTTCTACCGGATCACCAGCATCCTTGAGATCCACAAAATTAACTCCTTTCACCACTCTGCCCGCCTTGACATCTAGACAAGGTAAGATTCTTTTAGACAACATAAAGACTTTTATTCTCCTGGTAATTGCTCAGAACTTAAATTGTAAAGGTAATTGGCGAATAGATCACCAGAATCAGTCATAAAAGCCGTAGAGGCAATCCCCCCGTCGTTGTCCGTATAGGGCGAGTGCGGGGGAAAAATAAATACCCAAGAAAAATTAATTCTAGGAATTAAGCATTGACAAAAAAACTTAAATATGTGTAATCCTAAAGCCTATATTTCTTGTAGAGGTTTAGCAGTGCTAAACCCCTACAATATTGTTATTTTTAGGATCATTTGTACGGGCTAATGGTGCTAATGGTAAAAGCGCAAGATTTTAACTTGTTATTTTCAGATCCCCGACTTCTTTAAGAAATCAGAGATCTTATAATTCATTCCTATATATTGATTGAAAACAAAAATGTGTATATTCCCTGTTTCCTGTTCACTATTAAAAATTTCAGTTATTAAAAGCACAAAGTGATAATTTGTAATTGTACATCACTAAACATAAAAATATTTTTTTTTGATTTAAAAATATTGTAACCAAGCAAAAATCAAAATCTTTTGCTGCCTCTCTAATTCTAAAAGTTCTACTTTTAGTTTTGCTGACAATTAATAAAAATTTACGTCACCTAAAAACCAGGTCTAGTAAATTTAACCACCAACAGTGATTTAGTTTAGCTCCATCCATAATTACTGTTGTTATATCATTGGTATTTTTCCCACATTAGACAAAAATGATTAAGTGGGTAAATGACAACCAAAATTAATTTGTTAATTGGCTATAATTTGCAGCGAACTCACAACATATTTAGCAAATAAACTGCCTAGATACTTATAACAAATCATCCAGGCTCATGGTTATTTATTGATATCAGTGAGTGAGCATCTAGCAATTATTTAAGTTTGGCTAAGGAGTAGTAAATCAGTCTAGGAGAATGTAATGCTGGATTTTTTCACCTCATTGAATGAGCATAACTTACCATATCCAGATCCGCTACATCCTATCGTAGTTCACTTTGTAATTGCGATGGTATTATTTTCTGTTTTCTGTGATATTGCTGGTTATTTAACTGGGAAAACTCGCTTATTTGAAGTGAGTTGGTGGAATATGTGTATTGCCACAGTTTCTATTTTTGTGGCGATTATTTTTGGTCAATTTGAAGCT
The DNA here is from genome assembly GCA_046080565.1 of Cuspidothrix sp. Classification (GTDB taxonomy): domain Bacteria; phylum Cyanobacteriota; class Cyanobacteriia; order Cyanobacteriales; family Nostocaceae; genus Cuspidothrix. Next base: position 14,232 of record JBJTUF010000210.1, read on the forward strand.
GGTTTAGCCAAACCCTACGAACTAGCTAAATCAGTATTAAATGTACATACTCTCATCGGTTGGTCACTCTCAGGAATTATTGCTGCCATTAACGCTTGGCGTTATGTTTTACGCAGTCGTAACCCCAAAAAACTGCCTTTTCACTACATAGCTGTAGCAGTTTTATTAATAGCCCTAGTTGGGTTTCAAGTATATCTTGGCGATGAACTTGTATGGGTGTATGGCTTACACACCGTACCTGTTGTGGAAGCGGTAAAGGATGGAATCTTACCATGAATTCAGAATTATTAGACCAAATTAGTCACCAAATGGGTGCAAATGGTTTACCTTATGCCATTCCTATTCATCCTAATTTAGTACACCTAACATTAGGCTTATTCATCATTGCCATCATCTTTGATCTTTTAGGCGTATTTTTCCCCTTAGAAAAATGGGTGTTCAAATTTTTGGGAATAAAAGTCGAACGTTCTCAATTATTTGATGTTGGTTGGTACAATATGTTCGCTGCATCTGTGATTACATTTTTCACAGTTGGTGCAGGTTTTTATGAAATGTTATTAGCCGCCCCACCAGCAGATATCAAAAGTCCTTGGGGAATGTTAGCAATGCCCACAATGATGTGGCATGGTGTAGGCGGTGTATTGCTATTAGCAATGATTGTTGGCATGACCTTTTGGCGAGGTTGGCAACGTTATGTAATTGGCAAATACGAAGAGCGAGAAGTACAAATTCCCTATCTAGTTGTCGGCGTAATTATTATGTTGCTAATGTATCTTCACGGCACATTAGGAGCGCACCTAGCAGCAGATTTCGGTGTTCACAACACAGCCGATAAATTACTCCGAGCAGGACAAGACATTAATCGCATATTTGGTAATAGGTAAACTTCTTCACTCTTGCCTATTGCCTTTTCCCTATTCCCTATTTCCTAATTATGAAAATTCGGCAAATTCTCAACTTTTTGACCCTTAGCACTGGGGCAGTTGCCGTAACTCTTACCAGTCTATGGATTGGTAAACAGGCTTATTATTGGCTTCCTCCGCAAGCCGCGGCTGAATCTCATCTGATTGATGATTTATTTAGCTTTTTGGTAACATTAGGAGCTTTTATTTTCCTGGGAGTAACAGCCACTCTCCTCTATTCCGTCGCTTTTCATCGTGCTAAATCTACAGATTTTGGTGATGGTCCCCACATTGAAGGAAACGTCACTTTAGAAGTAGTTTGGACAGCAATTCCCGTAATGTTGGTATTGTGGATTGCAGGTTATAGTTACCAAGTTTACGAGCAAATGGGTATCCAAGGACCATCTCACCACGTCCATTTGCCTAACCCCATGAAAATGGAAACAGCTTATGCTGTAGACGATGCAGCTTCAGAAGCCCCAGAAAATGAGAACGTAGAACATATTGATGTTTTAGCTAAACAATGGGCTTGGGTATTCCATTACCCCCAAAGCAACGTTACCAGTACAGAATTGCATTTACCCCAGGGTAGTCGGATTCGTCTAAATCTGCATTCACAAGACGTACTTCATGGGTTTTATGTCCCCGCTTTCCGTCTCAAACAAGACATTATTCCCGGTGAAGACCTCGACTTTGAATTTACCCCTGTTCGCACCGGTGCTTATGACCTCACCGACTCCCAGTATAGCGGTACATACTTTGCCACCATGCGAGCCAAAGTCATCGTTGAATCACCTACTCAATATCAGCAATGGTTAAGCAAAGCTGCCAATCAAACACCCAGCCCAGCCCCTAACCAAGCGGCTGCCGAATATGCCCTAAAACTCAAAAACGGCATTGATAGCGGTTGGAAAACCGTTGAACCTGCCACCCCACCTTTAGTTAATTTCCCTGGTAATTAACCTTTTGCTTTGAGATTTGGCCATCAAAAATCTAAAAATTGGCAATCCAAAATCCAAAATCTAAAATCTAAAATCGAATGACTAACATCCCCATTCCTATTGTTGGTGAATCACATCACCAACATCCTCCCCAAACCTGGAGAACATACTTCAGCTTTAGTACCGACCATAAAGTTATCGGTATTCAATACCTTGTTACTTCCTTTATTTTCTTCCTCGTTGGTGGCATTTTCGCCATGATTTTGCGGGGAGAACTCATCACCCCCGAAGCTGACCTAATAGACCGCACCGTATATAACGGAATGTTCACTATGCACGGAACAGTGATGCTGTTTTTGTGGACATTTCCCTCCCTTGTAGGATTAGCCAATTACATCGTTCCCATCATGATTGGGGCGCGAGACATGGCTTTCCCTCGCCTTAATGCCGCCGCCTTTTGGATGGTTCCAGTGGTCGGTATTTTGATGATAGCCAGCTTTTTTGTCCCTGGTGGTCCTTCTCAGTCTGGTTGGTGGGCATACCCCCCCGTCAGTACCCAGAACCCCACAGGCAACTTAATTACAGGTCAAGTTCTCTGGTTATTAGCGGTAGCTATTTCTGGGGTATCTTCCATTATGGGGGCAGTAAACTTTGTCACCACCATTGTGAAGATGCGAGCGCCTGGTATGGGTTTCTTCAGAATGCCCTTAATGGTTTGGGCAGTATTTAGCGCCCAAATTATCCAATTATTTGGACTCCCAGCTTTAACCGCAGGTGCGGTGATGTTACTGCTTGACATCACAGTGGGAACTGCCTTTTTTGACCCCAGCAAAGGCGGAAATCCGGTAATGTTCCAGCATTATTTCTGGTTCTATTCTCACCCAGCAGTTTATGTAATTATTCTGCCTATCTTTGGAGTTTTTTCGGAAATATTCCCTGTTTTTTCTCGCAAACCTTTATTTGGTTATAAAGTCGTTGCCGTTTCTTCCATGTTAATTGCCGTAGTTAGCGGTATTGTTTGGGTTCACCACTTGTATGTTAGTGGTACACCTGCTTGGATGCGGTTATTTTTCATGGTGACAACCATGTTTGTATCTATTCCCACAGGGATTAAGGTATTTGCTTGGGTGGCAACTATTTGGGGTGGCAAAATTCGCTTAACTACACCCATGTTATTTGCTTTGGGTGGTTTGATTATGTTTGTGTTTGCTGGAATTACAGGGATTATGCTTTCTTCTGTTCCAGTAGATGTTCACGTTAATAATACTTATTTTGTGGTCGGTCATTTCCATTATGTTCTCTATGGAACTGTGACTATGGGAATGTATGCCGCTATCTATCATTGGTTTCCCAAAATGACTGGCAGAATGTTCCATGAAGGTTGGGGACAAATCCATTTTTGGTTAGCATTTATCGGCACAAATTTGAATTTCTTACCCATGCACCCATTAGGTTTGCAAGGGATGTTACGCCGCGCTGCTTCCTACGCACCTGAATTAATTGGTTGGAATATTGTTGCTAGTTTGGGTTCTTTCCTGTTAGGAATGTCTACTCTTCCTTTCATTTTCAATATGTTGATTTCTTGGATAGATGGAGAAAAAGCTCCTGCTAATCCTTGGCGAGCAATTGGTTTGGAATGGACTATTTCTTCTCCTCCACCTGTTGAGAATTTTGAAGAAATTCCTGTGATTACTTGTGAGCCTTATGGTTATGGTAAGTCTGAGGATTTAATTGCATCTGCTGAACATGAGTAATGGGTAATATAGCGATTCTATTTGATGTGTGTTCAGGACTTTTTTTTAACGAACCGCAGAGACGCAGAGGGCGCAGAGGAAGAGAAAGAAGAGAGTTTTTCACGTCTTTTTTAGGATCGCTATAGTTTTTGTCATTACTTTTTTTCTAGTTACCAATTTCCTGTTTTTGGAGTTTTTTAACAATGGATGGTTCTGTTTCTCCTGATAATTTAGATCATGTTAGTCATGGGCATGGACATGATGAAGAAGGCAATAAAATGTTTGGTTTTATTGTGTTTCTGTTATCTGAAAGTGTCATTTTCTTGAGTTTCTTTGCTGGCTATATTATCTACAAAACTACTGCGGTTAATTGGTTGCCGGCTGGTGTTTCTGGTTTGGAAATAAAAGATCCTAGCATTAATACTGTTGTTTTGGTTGCTAGTAGTTTCGTGATTTTCTTTGCAGAAAAAGCCCTAGAAAGACACGACTTAAATAGTTATCGTCTGTTGTTATCTTTAACAATGGCTATGGGTGGTTATTTCCTTTATGGCCAAGCGGTAGAATGGAGTAGCTTGGAGTTTGGTTTTACTTCTGGTACTTTCGGGGGAATGTTTTATCTATTAACTGGTTTTCACGGTTTGCACGTTTTCACGGGTATTCTGTTACAGTTAATTGTCTTATTACGTTCTTTCATTCCTGGTAATTTTGACAATGGCCATTTTGGCATCAATGCCACTTCTTTATTTTGGCACTTTGTTGATGTTATCTGGATTGTTTTGTTTCTGCTTATCTACGTTTGGCAGTAGATTTTTAATTCCTCAAAAATCAATAATTTATGTAGGGGTTTAGCATTGCTAAACCCTTATTCATATATTTGTATAATTATCCTAAAATCATCTATAAAATCTTTAATAAAACAACAGATATTAATTAGGTTGTATTTTGTTTATATATAATTAGTATTTTAATACTTACATTCAATGTAGAATATTTTTTCTGCTAGAATAGTAATTATGAATATTTTTGTGTATAATATCCAGAGTGAGCAAAATCACCTGATAATTTTTTGACAAATCCTATTTATTTTCAATGGACTCTAGTATTAATACTCAACAGTTAGAATTATTTGAATTACTCCAACCTCCCAAAACAATAAAAATCACTACTAAATTTACATTTCTTGACCTATTTTCTGGCATTGGAGGTTTTAGAATACCTCTTGAAGAATTAGGAGGAATTTGCTTAGGTTATTCAGAAATTGACAAAGAAGCAATCAAAGTTTATAAAAATAACTTTATTCGTAATACCAATGCTGATGAACCATATTTAGGAGATATAACTAATTTAAACAAGCTACCTTTTGATATAGATGTGATTGTTGGTGGTGTTCCTTGTCAACCTTGGTCAATAGCAGGTAAACTAAAAGGCTTAGACGACCCTAGAGGTCAATTATGGATTGATGTTTTTAGAGTTGTAAAAGCTAATCAACCTAAAGCATTTATATTTGAAAATGTTAAAGGTTTAACTGAGCCGAGAAACAGACCAAGTTTAGAATATATACTTGATAATTTAACATCATCTGGCTATGTAGTTAAATATCAGGTGCTTAATTCCTACGATTTTGGTTTACCTCAAGATAGAGATAGAATATTTATTGTTGGAATTAGAAATGATCTAGATAATATTTGGGGTTTTACTTTTCCTAAACCTATAAATAAGCATTGTAAATTATATGATTTAATTTCTGATCTTCCACACATTGATGTTTCTAAAAAGAAATTTACTCGAGAAATTTTATTTACAGATGGTAAAATTCCTGGTGCTAGGGGCAGATTCCAAAAAATAGATGAATTAAATGATTTTTTTCTATTTTCAGATGTGAGAGATGGACATACTACTATTCATTCCTGGGACTTAATAGAAACAACCGAAAGAGAAAAGCTAATTTGTCAAACAATTTTAAAAAACAGACGCAAAAAAATATATGGTGATAAAGACGGAAATCCTTTAAGTATAGAAATTTTACAATCTTTAATTCCTGAGTTAAATATAGAAGATATCAATATTTTAATTGAAAAATCAATTTTACGTCTTGTAGAAAATAAAGGTTATGAGTTTGTCAATTCTAAAATTTCATCAGGAATTCATGGAATTTCTAGAATCTATTTACCTCACGCTGATGCTATTGGTACTCTAACCGCAACAGGTACAAGAGATTATATCTCAACTATATCTATAGAATGTGATGAACCAAAAATATATAAACAGAGATTTATTCAAGTTATTTATCTTCCTAAAAAATATAGACCATTAACGGCTAAAGATTACGCAATATTACAAGGATTTCCAGAAAATTTCCAAATAGCTGATAATGAAAATAAGGCAAAGCATCAATTTGGTAATGCTGTATCCGTGCCTGTAATTTACCATTTGGCTAAATCTCTACTCAACATTATTCTTTAACCAGATTTTCAAAAATGAGAGCTATTAATAATACAACTCGCACAGCAATAAAAGGATATTTAGAAGGTTTTATTGATGGCCTTGTAGATGAATATAAAGGACGCAAAATTTTAAAACCAGATAATGCCATAGAGTATTTATCCAGGTATTCATCCAATGGAGAATTAAAGCCATTTCAAGCAGCACTTATTCCACCAGAATTAATACGTATCAACCGATTTGAAAGAGGTTTGAGTACAAAGCTAGGTAATTCTTTTGAAGAATGCGCTCGTTTAATTGCGCTAGAACATCATCAAGATGTACGTCGAGGTTATGATATTAAAGCTGAAGTAAGTCTTACAGCTTTTGCAGAAGCTGAACTTCAAAAACAAAAATATGAATCTGCTGCAACAAATAAGCAAGGTAAGCCATCTTTAGAGGAGATGATAACAGCAGTCTTAAATGCTAGACGCAGTGATGATTTATAACTTAAAATTGTTCGCACAGACCTGTATATTTTAGCTAAAGATGGAACAGAATTATTTTTTGAAATTAAGGGGCCAAAGCCAAATAAAGGACAGTGCTTAGAGGTAACACAAAGATTACTCAGATTTCAATTGCTAAGTGGAAAAAATCGTCCTCAAGTTCAAGCTTATTATGCTATGCCTTATAATCCTTATGGGGCAAAAAAAGCAGATTACAAGTGGTCTTGTACCCTAAATTATACGCCTTTTAATGATGCAGTCGTTATTGGTCATGATTTTTGGAAAATCATAGGTGGAGAAACTGCTTATGAAGAATTACTAGAAATTTATCTGGAAGTTGGACATGAGAAAAGTAAATATATGCTTGATGCTTTAGCTTTTGGATTTTAGATTTCATATAAATAATTACAACTTCAACTTAACATCACGCGCTGGTATTTCATCTGCTGTCAAAGTCACAACTTTACCATCTCGCAAAATACTAATTGATTCTCCTAACCTGCGATGTCTTTCTATAGCATTTGCGATCGCAAACTTCACTCCAGCATCTATTTTTTGATGTAACTCTGTAACAAGAATATGAGATTTATTATCTTGCTGTGATTTGATTCCAGATTGCGTATTCATAAATTATTACTTCCTGATTTATACCTGTTTCAGGAACTAATTGAGGTTCATCCATAGAATTATTATATACTATCCAAGTATCACACAAAGGTAAATAAAGGTCAGTTAGATTTCTGAAATGTCAAAATATCTATTAGAATTAATAGTTAATATGTCACAAAATCCTACTTTACGTATTCCCCTTGCCATTAGTTTTGGAGCAATCGCAGGTGCTTTAACCCGTTATTATTTAACTGCTTGGTTTACAAATCGTTTTGGGTTGAGTTTTCCCTATGGAACTTTTTTTATTAATATCACTGGTTGTTTAGCAATGGGTTTTTTCGCAACTTTAGCTATGGAAAAAACAGCCATTATTTCTCAAGAAATTAAGTTGATTGTCGCTACAGGATTTTTAGGTGCATATACAACATTTTCTACCTTTGGTTTAGATACAGTTGGTTTATTACAACGTGGTGATTGGTTAACTGCTACTGGTTATTTTCTAGGTAGTACAATTTTAGGAATTATCAGCGTCCAATTAGGTATAATTATTGCTAGAATATTAAATTAAAAGTTATTGAAAATTCATCAATACACAAAATGGTGCAAACACAATCTATGAGTGATCAAAATTATTCCACACAAATATTACCCGGAGGAAATAACCCAGATACTTTTGAATTAACAGAATCATGGTATCCAGTTCATTATCTCGAAGATTTAGATAAAACTCAACCCACACCTTTCACTCTTTTAGGTAAAGATATTGTGATTTGGTGGGATCAAAAACTTGAATCTTGGCAAGTATTTATAGATCAATGTCCCCACCGTCTCGCACCTCTTTCCGAAGGTAGAATTAATGAAGATGGACTCTTAGAATGTCCTTATCATGGTTGGTCATTTGCTGGAGATGGAAGTTGTCAAAAAATTCCCCAACAAGTACCAGGTGCAAAAGCAGAAACATCTCCTAGAGCTTGCATTTCATCTTTACCAACAATAGAAAAACAAGGTTTATTATTTGTTTATGCTGGTAGTCCAGAAAATGCTGAAAATACAAAAATTCCTCTAGTTGAACCAATAGAAACAGCACCAGATGGATGGATAATTATTAACACCTTTCGAGATGTTCCCTATGATGCTTTAACATTATTAGAAAACATTCTTGATCCTAGTCACGTTGCTTTTACCCATCATCGCACAGTTGGGAATCGAGCTAATGCTGCACCACTAGAATTAGAAATAGATAAATCTGGAAAATATGGTTTTGAAGGTATTTGGAAACAAGGATTAAAACCAGGACAATCAGGAAAACTTTCTACAACATTTGTTGCTCCTGGGTTAATGTGGCATGATATTAATACTGAAAAAGCGAGAATTTTAACTGTTGTTTATGCTGTACCAATTCGTAAAGGTGAATGTCGTATAATTGCTAGATTTCCTTTTAAATTCGCTTCTAAAATACCCGGATTTTTTATGAAAATTCGCCCCCGTTGGTATGATCACATTGGACAAAATGGTGTTTTAGAAGATGATCAAATTTTTCTCCATTATCAAGAACGTTATTTAGCTGCTAAAGGAGGTAGTCCTAATTTTAATAAAGCTTTTTATCTAGCTACGAAAGCAGATACATTTGTTTCCGAGTTACGTAAATGGGTAAATCAATATCATGGAGAAACACTTCCAGAAGAATCTTTACCACCATTGTTACTAAATAGAGAATTACTACTAGAAAGATATCATTCCCATACAAAAAAATGTTCTAGTTGTCGCCAAGCTTTAAAGAAAATTCAACAGTTAAAATTTTTGGTTGCTGTTCTGACTATTGTTTCTTTAGCTAGTAGTCCTTTGTTAGCATTTTTCGTACAAACACAATCAATTTCATTAGTAATAATAGAAACTGTTATTCCTCTGTTATTAGGTGCAGGATGGTGGAAATTAAATGACTTAGAAAAAGAATTTTATCAAGGGAGAATTATCCCTCGACGTAATTTACCTGAGAGAAAAGGTAAATTGTAGGTAAAATTAAGCTAATTGAGGTGGAATCTCAACTTTATTGAGAATAAATAAACTTCCATCTCCTCCCCTGCCAATTCTTAAACTTTCATCTAAATAAGTAATATCTAAAGTTGCTTTTCTACCTTGAGGATTATTTGCTTTCACGACCTTAAAAGGATTAAGTTTAGGAGTATCAATCCCCAAGATTTTTTCAATAGCTAAGAAACGTTGATCAAAATCAACATTAATTCGTCTATCTGCTAAACCGGATGTATCCATATCCAGGGTTATTTCATTCTAGATTTAAGCAACGAATTTAGGTGTTTTCAGCCATTGTGAGATGGAATTCCTGAAGCCTAAAATGACGCATTGTCGTAAATACATAAAATGTCAGATTTTAGAATGAAACAGCCCTGTATCCATATCAGGTTCAAAACTAGCCGTTACCTTCACATATCCTGAAATTAATTTTAAAGGGTGCTGTACTTGAGCCAAATTAAAAAATAATTTATTGGCAACATTAATTATTTGATAAACTTTACCTATTTGCAACCCCAAAGGTAAAGAATCTAAAGAACGGATTTCTCTAGCAGTAGAATATTGTAATTGCCAAGCACCATCTAACAAAGCAGTTGCATTAACAAGAGGTTGAGGGTGAGGATTCAAACTTTCTAATTCTGTCGTTAACTGTTCAATTTCTGTAATTAAAGTTTGATCAATCTTCAAATTAGTCACAGGAGAACCATCAATATCAGGTCGAATCTCCTTAATTTTTGTTTGTAATTTTTCCTTCAACACTTGATAACTCATAGGATAAATTATTCTCTCTGTGTCCTCTGCGGTTCGTTAAAAAAAGATATTTAGGTGGGCAATACCCACCTTAACATAATTGAGAAACTACAAAATATAAAAAATCCTATCCCGCAGCATCAGGTAATGGTTTTTTCGGCGTTGCCAATTGTAAGATAATCTCCAACAACCAAGGGGCAAAACGCTGACATAATACAGCTAAATGAGATTGCCAACCTACCAAGATTTCTGCTGTATCTTTTTGCAATCCAATCACCAGTGCTTGGGCGACTTGTTCCGGTGTCATGGGAATGACTCCATGAAATAAGTTTAAGTCCCGCACCATGTCTGTTTCCGTCAGGGAAGGAAGTAAGGCGATAACGCTGATATTATGTTGGGCGAGTTCTTGACGTAAAGCTTGGGTAAATCCGACAATTGCAAACTTAGTGGCGGAATATGTGGCCATTGTCGGTGCGGCTACTTTGCCCATTAAACTGGAGACATTGACGATTATCCCTTGTCTTTGACTAACCATGCGTTTGGCTATCAAGCTGGTGAGGGTGTACATTCCCAATAAATTCACGGAAAGTTCTTCTTGCAATTGGGGAAGTTTTGATTGCAGAAATGAGTTTTGATGTGCGACTCCAGCACAATTTACGAGTAGATGAATTGGCCCATAACTTCGCCAAAGTTGGGCTACGGCTATGTTGACATTGATTGAATGAGTTAAGTCTAAGTCCATGATTGTAGTTTCTACACCTAAACCTTCGATTTCGGCGGCTACTTCGGCTAACTTTTGGCGATCGCGTGCTACCAATATTAACCTTTTCATTCCTTGTTTGGCTAATTCTAAAGCGATCGCTTTACCAATGCCACGAGAAGCCCCGGTAATTAGTGCAACTTTTCCTTGAATCTTCATCGCTTTTCACCTCCAAATTCTTCGTCTTCCCTTTTTGTCTTTGGTAATTAACAAATAAGACGATTGATGAACGGTAAACAAAAATCAAATTTCAAGTCAGTAATCAGATGGAAAATTCTTTTTTCTGCTCATTTGCAATACTCCTTTATTGCTTCTAGGAAGCAGAAATTCCTTGTCCTCATCATGGGAACAAACAACATAAAATACTTTTGGCAGAATGGATAAAGCTCATTGATTTTTCCTCTTTTTAAATGATCCGAGCATTCACCAGTGCTGTCGTACCTACACAGATTAGCAACTAAATCAAGTTCTGGCAATATTTTTTAATAAGAATTTCTGATAGCTTATGTGACTTACCATCCACGTGTTCTCGTAATCTATATATATAGCAATCTTGATTCATATAAGTTTTAATTAATACTGAGGAACTAAATATCTTGATCCCCTCATAATTAATAAATTTTTGTTACAATGACAACATTTTTTTAACTTATTTATTTTATTCCTGACAGCAGATTGTTAGTCAATGAAGTACAAACTCAAAATTAAAACAGGGCTTACACCACGCTGGACTATTAAAAAGTAAGTTTGTTTTACCTCTTGTCTTTTGCTGTATATGCAACGAAAAACCACTATATTGAAACCATCAAATATAAATCTTAAATATGACAGAAAATATTGATATCAAAACCAATAGCAGCAACGTAATTATAGTATTGGTAGAACCAGCAGGTCCTCTGAACGTCGGTTCAGTCGCCAGAGTGATGAAAAATTTTGGCTTATCTCGACTAATATTAGTCAATCCTCAATGCGATCGCTCATCCTTCGATGCTGTCAAAATGGCCGTTCATGGTCAAGAAATTTTAGAATCTGCAATCATTGTTCCCACACTACCACAAGCATTGCAGGGATGTGTCCGGGCGATCGCTACCATCGGTCGTGACTACAGTGGAGAAATCCCCATAGAAAACCCCCGCACCGCCCTCCCCTGGTTATTAGCAGCAACTCAAAATCCCGTAGCCTTGATTTTTGGCAGAGAAGACCGAGGATTAACCAACGAAGAATTAAATTATGCCCACAAATTGGTTTGTATTCCCACAAACCCAGAATATCCATCCTTAAACTTAGCCACAGCCGTATCTATTTGCTGTTATGAACTATCTCAATGTCAAAATATATTAACGGAAGAGAATAGACCCGTTAAAGAACTTGCTTCTTTAGACGCTATGGAAGCCTACTATCAAGAATTGGAATCTCTACTACTTACCATAGGTTATCTTTATCCCCATACCGCAGCAAGTCGCATGGAAAAATTCCGCCACATATACAATCGCGCTTATTTAGAACCAGTAGAAGTCGGAATGTTAAGAGGAATTTTAAAACAAATAGAATGGGCAATTAATACAAAGGATAAAACTAAACTTTAAATCTACAACATCAAGAGGTGGGAAAATCCCACCCCAAGAATCAGCTTAACTAGCTAACAGAGTTTTTTCCAGAGGTTTCCAACGGAAAGTGCGATCGCCACCTCTCTCAATCACCACCTTAACCCGTGGTTCTAACTTAGGCAAATCCATTAAATACTCAACTTCCTGATCAGACAAAATATGTCCCTCAATAATCCACAACACCAACCCCTTAGACTTAGGAGGTAATTGTGCCAAATGAGAACTGATCATTGGTGGTAAATAATATACATCACCCACAGCCGCACCGCTACCAGTGCTTTTTTTACCCAAATGTGGAGGTCTAACACCATGAACTTGCGTCAGATACGCAGCCACATCACCTAGTCCTCTAGCAGTAATATGGAGGCCAATATAGCCAGCTGCCCGTAATCGGCGTAAATACCGACCCTCATAGCCCCCCTCCAGAGGAACATAAACACCCAACGCGCCAAATTTCTCCAGATTGCGGATGAAACCGTTGCCAGTGGTAATTAGTGCCATAGATTTTCTTCCTATCCCACTTAGATATCTCTATTATTCACCTTATAGTGGTAGATTAAGTTAAATGAAGTTCCACATTTTCCACAAATTTCACAACATACCCCAAAAACATCGGCAAACCCCGCCCTAAACCCATAACATACCCAAAAAAATACTAGACAAAAATTAACGAATGATTTATATTATTAGATTGTGACCTAACAGTATAAATAGATAGCCATCTTATTTAGAGTTCTCAGCTAGTCCTAGTATCTAAAGACTCTAGTTAGCTTCCTGAAAGAATAAACTAGAGCTTAGAGAACAAACGACTACTAAACTAAAAAAGCTTTCAGGTCAAAGCAAGAGCAAAAATCATATTTAACACCAATGCCCTAAGCCAAAATCAAGCTGAGAGGCAAGTGTTGCACTAAAAAGATTTGAGTCCTGGAAATCAAGACTCCTGCCCTTGGAGGGAATGTTCAGACCAACAGAACTACAAAGTCCTAGCGGCTATTCCCCATCAACTGGGAAGCCCTGTCTTACAGCAGGGTACTTCACGCTCCCAAACCAGATCACTCCCGTAGAACCTAAAAATAAATTAGGCAAAACCTCAAACAATAGTTTAAGGTAGGAAAACAAGTAGTCCCTGAGCAATAATGTTGGTTTTATGGCATTATATTAAGTCTCAAGCAAAGGATACTGAGGGGTAATTAACCACTTAAGTCCGACTACAACGGTAGAGTGCCAGAGCAACTGCTTGCACGAAAGCATTGCTGCACAAAGCGCAAAGCAATCATGCCTCGCATTGAATTGCAGAAATAATACCTTCTCAATAGAGCAAGGAGTTATTCCTGTTATGGTGGTTAACTAAGTGAAAATAAACAAATTCACTAAACAGCAAAGGACAACAATTGTTCCTTCGTCAAGAATTTGCACTGTCTAACGCCAGTCCAAATTCAAGAGGTGTAATTCACCCTCAAACGATAGCGACAAAAGCTGTCCCCAAATCCATTTCCAGGTCAGTAATTAGAAAGGAGAACCAGTAACTGTGTCTGTAGGTATTCTCGGCACCAAGCTGGGCATGACCCAAATATTTGATGAAGAAGGAGTATCCATTCCTGTAACCGTCATCAAAGCGGGCCCATGCACTGTCACACAAGTTAAAACAAAACAGACTGACGGTTACTCTGCCATTCAAGTTGGTTATGGTGAAGTCAAGCCCAAAGCATTGAATAAACCATTGTTGGGTCATTTGGCCAAATCATCTGCCCCAGCAGTTCGTCATCTGAATGAATATCGCACCGATAGCACCGATGATTATGCTTTAGGTCAAGAAATTAAAGCAGATATTTTTAGTGCTGGTGAAATTGTAGATGTAATTGGTACAAGCATCGGTCGCGGTTTTGCCGGTAACCAAAAGCGTAATAACTTTGGTCGCGGTCCCATGTCCCATGGTTCTAAAAACCACAGAGCGCCAGGTTCTATTGGTGCTGGTACAACACCCGGTCGTGTTTATCCCGGCAAAAGAATGGCAGGACGTTTAGGCGGTACTCGTGTCACAATTCGCAAACTCACAGTAGTGCGAGTAGATGCAGAACGCAACTTAATCCTCATTAAGGGAGCTATTCCTGGCAAACCAGGAGCCTTAGTGAACGTTGTCCCTGCAAAGAAAGTTGGTAGAAAATAGTCATTTGTCATTGCTAGTGTGGCAAATGACAACCGACAACTGACAAAGGACAAAGGACACAAAGATGGTAGAGACTGTAATTAAAAATTGGCAAGGAGAGCAAGTCGGAGAGACAACCTTTGACTTACCAGTTGCCAAAGAAACAACAGCGGTACATATTGTACACCGCGCCCTAGTCAGACAAATGACTAACTCTCGCCAGGGGACTGCCAGCACCAAAACTCGTTCAGAAGTGCGTGGTGGTGGTCGTAAACCTTGGCGGCAAAAAGGTACAGGTCGCGCCCGTGCAGGTTCTATCCGTTCACCATTATGGCGTGGCGGTGGTGTCATCTTTGGACCCAAACCCAGAGATTTCAACCTGAAAATGAACCGTAAAGAGCGTCGGTTAGCATTACGTACAGCTTTAATCAGCCGCGCTCAAGATCTAATTATTGTTGAAGATTTTAGCAACGAGTTACAACGCCCTAAAACTAAAGAACTCGTAGCAGCATTAGCTAGATGGGGCGCAGCACCAGAAGAAAAAACACTTTTAATTTTGTCAGAAATCGCAGAAAACGTGCTTTTATCAGCTCGTAACGTCGAAAACCTCAAACTCATCCCTGCGGATCAGTTGAACGTTTATGACCTACTTCATGCGGACAAAATAGTCGTCACACCATCAACTCTAGCAAAAATTCAGGAGGTCTACAATGGTTAAAGTTGAGACCCGTGACCTACCAGATTTAGTGCGTCGCCCCATTCTCACCGAAAAAGCGACCATGCTTATGGAGCAAAACAAATACACCTTTGAAGTCACTCCTAAAGCCACTAAAACGCAAATTAGATCCGCAATTGAAGACTTATTTGCAGTTAAAGTCGTTAAAATCAATACCGCAGTACCCCCACGTAAAAAACGCCGTGTAGGTAGATTTATTGGTTTCAAACCCCAATATAAACGAGCGATTGTCACCGTTGCCCCTGGGGACGAAGAAAAAATCAGAAAGATTCTCTTCCCAGAAGTCTAGAAATTTTAGGTTTTAGATTTCAGATTTCAGATTGGGCCAATCAAAACAACGCCAAGTAACAATCAAAAATCGGAAGTTAAAATCCCAAAATTCTGACTCCAAAATCCAAAATTGATTAATTCCAAAAGCCAAAACTGAACTATGGGTACTCGTTCTTATCGCCCTTATACCCCCAGTACTCGCCAAGTTACCATCTCCGACTTTGCCGAAATTACCAAAACTGAGCCAGAAAAATCATTAACTGAATCAGTACATCGTCCCAAAGGTCGGAACAATCAAGGGCGGATAACCAGCCGTCGTCGGGGTGGCGGACACAAACAACTTTACCGCATTATTGATTTTAAACGAGATAAGCGGAATATACCTGCTACAGTTACAGCCATTGAATACGATCCTAACCGGAATGCACGGATCGCTTTATTGTTATATGAAGATGGCGAAAAGCGTTATATTCTTCAACCAAACGGCATGACTGTAGGTACAAAAGTCATTGCTGGCCCTGACTCTCCCATTGAAGATGGTAATGCTTTACCCTTGTTAAACATCCCCTTGGGTACTAACGTTCACAACGTGGAAATGACTGCTGGTAAAGGCGGTCAAATCGTGCGTGCAGCCGGCGCAACAGCCCAAGTTGTTGCTAAAGATGGTAATTATGTGACTCTGAAATTACCTTCTGGTGAAGTTCGCTTGATTCGTAAAGAATGCTATGCGACCATCGGACAAGTCGGTAATACAGATGCAAGAAACCTCAGTGCTGGTAAAGCGGGACGAAATCGCTGGAAAGGTCGTCGTCCCAAGGTAAGAGGTAGCGTCATGAACCCAGTAGATCACCCACATGGTGGCGGTGAGGGCAGAGCGCCTATAGGTAGATCCGGTCCTGTCACACCTTGGGGTAAACCAACTCTAGGAGCTAAAACAAGGAAGCGGAAAAAAGCCAGCACTAAGCTGATTATCCGTCGTCGTCGTAAATCTTCTAAACGTGGTCGTGGTGGTCGTCAGTCTTAGAATTTTAGATTTTAAATTTTGGATTTTAGATTGGAAACTATTAATTGGCATTAAATGTTCAAGTAATTAATCCAGAGATAATTAATCCAAGATCCAAAATTAAGAAATTCAAAATCCAAAATCCAAAATCCAGAATTGTACTATGGGTCGTTCTTTAAAAAAAGGTCCTTTTGTCGCCGATCATCTCCTCAAGAAAATTGAGAAGCTGAACGCAAAAGATGAAAAACAAGTGATCAAAACTTGGTCGAGAGCTTCGACAATTTTACCCTTGATGGTAGGTCATACTATCGCTGTTCACAATGGACGGCAGCACGTTCCCGTATTTGTCAATGAACAAATGGTAGGACATAAGTTAGGAGAATTTGCTCCTACTCGTACCTACAGAGGTCATGGCAAAAGTGACAAAAAATCAGGGAGATAGATCAATTAAAAATCAAAAGTTAAAAATTCAAAGATGGGAACTGTTCACTTTTAATTTTTAATTTGTGAATTTTTAATTGATAAAAATGGAGTAAATTATGGCAATTGATACTACTGAAGTTAAGGCGATCGCCCGTTATATCCGCATTTCTCCCTATAAAGTGCGCCGTGTACTTGATCAAATTCGGGGACGTTCATACCGAGAAGCATTAATAATTCTCGAATTCATGCCCTATGGTGCTTGTGAACCAGTATTAAAGGTTCTTAGAAGTGCCGCAGCTAATGCCGAGCATAATGCTGGCTTGGACAGAGCTAATTTGGTAGTTAGTCAAGCCTATGCTGATCAAGGTCCAGTGCTAAAACGCTTTCAACCTAGAGCGCAAGGTCGAGCTTACCAAATTCGCAAACCAACGTGTCACATCACTGTCGCTGTTGCCGCTGGTGCTACTGCTAAGTAAACAGCCAGACAGAAACAACAAAATTGCGTACAGTCAGAAATTTTAGAGGAAGCATTTGTGGGACAGAAAATTCATCCAGTCGGCTTTCGTCTGGGTATAACTCAAGAACACCAATCTCGTTGGTTTGCAGAACCTGACCGTTATCCAGAACTTCTACAAGAAGACCACAAACTCCGTCAATACATTGAGCAAAAACTAGGTAGATATGCTCAAAATAACGCCGGTATCTCCGAAGTTAGAATTGAGCGCAAAGCTGATCAGATTGACCTAGAAGTACGGACAGCTAGACCAGGTGTGGTTGTAGGTCGTGGTGGTCAAGGGATTGAATCATTACGGACTGGACTCCAAGAAGCTTTGGGCGGTAATCGCCAAATTCGCATTAACGTTGTTGAAGTTCAACGAGTTGATGCTGATGCCTACCTGATTGCCGAGTATATTGCTCAACAATTAGAACGTCGGGTTTCATTCCGTCGAGTTGTCCGTCAAGCAATTCAACGGGCCCAGCGAGCAGGTGTACAAGGAATCAAAGTTCAGGTCAGTGGTCGTCTCAACGGTGCAGAAATTGCCCGCACAGAGTGGACTCGTGAAGGTAGAGTTCCTCTCCATACCTTACGTGCTGACATTGACTACTCCTACTGTACAGCCAAGACAATTTACGGAATTCTAGGCATCAAAGTTTGGGTATTTAAAGGCGAAATTATTCCTGGACAGGAAGAAACAGCCGCTCCCGCCACCAGAGAACGTGACCGTGACCGTGACCGTGGTGATCGTGAACGTGAACCTCGTCGCCGCCAACAACAGCGTCGCCGTCAGCAGTTTGAAGACCGCTCCAATGAAGCCTAGTCAATAGTCAGTCATAAAAAAACTGACAACTGACAACTGACAACCGACCACTGACAACTGACAAATCATGTTAAGTCCTAGAAGAACTAAATTCCGCAAGCAACAACGCGGACGCATGGAAGGTCTTGCCAGCCGTGGTAGTACCCTCAACTTTGGGGACTTTGGACTCCAAGCCCAAGAACCATCTTGGATTACCTCACGGCAAATCGAAGCTTCCCGTCGGGCGATGACTCGTTATATTCGTCGGGGCGGTAAAATCTGGATTCGTATTTTCCCAGATAAACCTATTACGATGCGTCCTGCTGAAACCCGGATGGGATCTGGTAAAGGTTCTCCAGAATTCTGGGTAGCTGTAGTCAAGCCCGGCCGGATTATGTTTGAAATCGCCGGTGTTGCTGAAGAAACTGCCCGCGAAGCTATGCGATTGGCTGACGCTAAATTACCAATCAAAACCAAATTTATTGTGCGCTCTCAACCACAGGAGCAGGAGTAGGTTATGCCTCTTCCCAAAATTGCGGAAGCTAGAGAATTAAGTGACGAACAACTGGCCGAGGAAATTGTCGCCGTTAAAAAACAACTATTTCAGTTGCGTTTGCAAAAAGCCACTCGACAGCTAGAAAAGCCTCACCAGTTTAGACACGCCCGCCATCGTCTCTCCCAACTTCTAACAGTAGAAGGAGAACGCAAACGGGCAGCCAGCAAATCAGACTAAGAATAAAAGCAGGAGATTATGGCAGTCAAAGAACGAGTTGGCTTGGTAGTGAGCGATAAAATGCAAAAAACCGTGGTGGTAGCCATAGAAAACCGCGCTCCTCACCCCAAGTACGGCAAAATCGTAGTTCAAACCCGCCGCTACAAAGTTCACGATGAAGACAATGCGTGTAAAGTAGGCGATCGCGTCAGGATTCAAGAAACTAGACCCCTTAGTAAAACTAAGCGTTGGCAAGTTACAGAAATCCTCAACGTCAAAGCTACAACGTAACCCGTTGTCTAAACAGCTACAAAGACCCCAAAAGAGAGAGCAGTTGTGATTCAACCCCAATCTTATCTGAATGTCGCAGATAATAGCGGTGCTAAAAAGCTAATGTGCATCCGCGTATTAGGTGCAGGCAACCGCCGTTATGGTGGCGTAGGCGATAGAATTATCGCTGTTGTTAAAGAGTCTTCACCCAACATGGCGGTAAAAAAGTCAGATGTTGTAGAAGCAGTAATTGTGCGGACACGGAAAGCTATTAATCGTGATAGCGGCATGAGTATCCGCTTTGATGATAACGCCGCAGTGATTATCAATAAAGAAGGTAATCCTAGAGGTACACGGGTATTTGGACCCGTAGCTCGAGAACTGCGTGACAAAAACTTTACTAAAATAGTTTCTCTGGCTCCGGAGGTGCTGTAATGGCAAAACAGCCACAACCCAAAGTTTTTCATAAAATGCACGTCAAAACTGGTGATACCGTCCAAGTTATCGCTGGTAAAGACAAAGGCAAAGTTGGTGAAGTGATTCAAGCACTACCACAACTGAGCAAAGTGCTGGTCAAAGGTGTCAACATTAAAACCAAGCACGTCAAACCCCAGCAAGAAGGCGAATTAGGGCAAATAGTGATCAAGGAGTATCCCATCCATAGCTCCAATGTTATGCTCTATTCCACCAAGCAAAACGTTGCTAGTCGAGTTTGCTACACTTTTACCTCCGAAGGAAAGAAAGTGAGAATGCTTAAAAAAACAGGTGAGATTTTAGATAAATAACCCTGTAAACAGGTTGAGATTTTAGATTTGAATAGATTTAGATATTTTTAACTCAAAATCTCAAATCCAAAAGCTAAAATTCCCTGACCAAGCCCAGGGAAAATAAGGACAAACACTATGGCCACAACAAGACTGAAAACTGTATATCAAGAGACAATTACCCCCAAATTGATTAATCAGTTTCAATACACCAACGTACATCAAGTACCCAAGGTGATTAAAGTAACTGTAAATAGAGGTTTGGGAGAAGCTGCTCAAAATGCTAAGGCACTAGAAGCATCTTTAAACGAAATTGCCCTAATCACTGGACAAAAACCTGTAGTTACACGGGCAAAGAAAGCGATCGCTGGCTTTAAAATTCGTCAAGGTATGCCTGTAGGCATTATGGTGACACTTAGAGGTGAGCGGATGTATGCTTTCTTAGATCGTCTGATCAACCTCACACTACCCAGAATTAGAGACTTTCGTGGTGTCAGTGCCAAAAGCTTTGATGGACGTGGTAACTACACTCTAGGTGTACGTGAACAGCTAATATTTCCAGAAGTCGAATACGACAGCATCGATCAAGTCCGTGGTTTAGATATTTCCATCATTACCACAGCAAAAACCGACGAAGAGGGCCGCGCCTTACTTAAGGAAATGGGAATGCCCTTTCGTGATCAATAAGTTCATCTAAAGAGGGAACGATGGCGGCTAACGACACAATTGCAGATATGCTGACGCGCATCCGCAATGCCAATATGGCGAAGCATCAAACTACGCAAGTACCAGCAACCAAAATGACTCGGAGTATTGCCAAGGTACTTCAAGAAGAAGGCTTTATTGCGGAAGTTGAAGAAGCAGGAGAAGGAGTAAAGCGTAACCTAGTTATTTCCCTGAAATACAAAGGTAAAAATCGCCAGCCCTTAATTACTGCCCTAAAGCGAGTGAGTAAACCAGGTTTACGTGTTTACTCCAACAGAAAGGAATTACCAAGAGTGTTAGGCGGTATCGGTATTGCCATTATTTCTACATCTAGTGGCATTATGACTGACCGCGAAGCACGCCGCCAAAATCTAGGTGGTGAAGTGCTTTGCTACGTTTGGTAGTCGTCATTGGTCATTGGTCATTGGTCTTGCCAAAACAACGAACAATTGACAACTGACAAAAAACAACTGACAAAGAACAAAAAATCATGTCTCGTATTGGTAAACGTCCAATTACTATTCCCGCCAAAGTACAAGTGGCGATTGATGGTGTCAAAGTAGTGGTGAAAGGTCCTAAAGGTGAACTTTCCCGTGAACTACCTAATAATGTCATCCTCTCTCAAGAAGGAGAAACATTGTTAGTAACCCGTCGTGATGAAACCCGCAGCGCTCGTCAAATGCACGGTTTGAGCCGCACCCTAGTGGCTAACATGGTCGAGGGCGTTTCCCAAGGTTTTCAACGCAAATTGGAAATTCAAGGGGTTGGTTATCGCGCCCAAGTTCAAGGTCGTAATCTAGTTTTAAACATGGGTTACAGCCATCAAGTGCAAATTGAACCACCAGATGGCATTCAATTTGCCGTAGAAGGAACTACTAATGTCATAGTCAGTGGTTATGACAAAGAAATTGTAGGTAATACAGCAGCTAAAATTCGTGCCGTTCGTCCACCTGAACCCTATAAAGGCAAAGGTATTCGCTATGCAGGTGAAGTGGTCAGACGCAAAGCTGGTAAGACTGGTAAGGGTGGTAAGAAGTAAACATGAAACTTACACGTAGAGAATCCAAACAGCGTCGTCATCGCCGCGTTCGCGGCAAAGTTAACGGTTCACCTGAACGCCCACGGTTATCTATATTCCGATCCAATGAGCATATCTACGCTCAAGTTATTGATGATACCAACCAGGAAACAATAGTAGCGGCATCAACAGTAGAACCAGAATTAAAATCTCACATTGCTTCTGGAGCTAACTGTGAAGCATCTATACAAGTTGGCAAATTGGTGGCTGTACGCGCACTAGAAAAAGGAATCACCAAAGTGGTTTTTGATCGTGGTGGCAACCTTTATCATGGTCGCATTAAAGCACTAGCCGAGGCGGCACGTGAGGCTGGTTTAGATTTCTAAGTCCGTCAGTAGTCAATAGTCAGTAGCAACTGACAACTGACAACTGACAACTGACAACTGACAACTAAAAGAGAGCATTGATTATGGTAACCGGTCGTCGTAAAGCAAGCCGTACAAAAAAAGAAGAAACCACTTGGCAAGAGCGAGTTATCCAAATCCGCCGGGTGAGTAAAGTGGTCAAAGGTGGTAAAAAACTCAGCTTCCGTGCCATTGTCGTCGTCGGTAATGAACGTGGACAAGTTGGAGTAGGTGTTGGTAAAGCATCAGATGTAATTGGTGCAGTTAAAAAAGGTGTTGCTGATGGCAAAAAACATCTAATTGACATCCCTATCACCAAGTCTAATTCTATTCCTCACCCCATTGATGGTGTTGGTGGTGGAGCTAAAGTAATGATGCGTCCAGCCGCACCAGGTACAGGTGTAATTGCTGGGGGTGCTGTACGGACTGTATTAGAGTTGGCAGGAATACGTAATATTCTCGCTAAACAACTTGGTTCAAATAACCCTTTGAACAATGCTAGAGCCGCAGTCAACGCTCTATCTACCCTGCGGACATTAAGTGAAGTTGCTGAAGATCGCGGTATCGCCATTGAGAAACTCTATATTTAGTAACCTTTGTATCAGATTCTCAATCTAAAATCTAAAATCACAAACCAAAATGAGACTTAATGATGTTAAGCCCCAAAAAGGCTCAAAAAAACGCCGTAAGCGTGTAGGTAGAGGTATTTCTGCTGGACAAGGTGCAAGTGCCGGTCTAGGTATGCGTGGTCAAAAATCCCGTTCTGGTAGCAGTACAAGACCGGGTTTTGAAGGTGGTCAACAACCATTGTATCGTCGGATACCAAAACTCAAGGGCTTCCCCGTCGTTAACCGGAAAGTTTACACTACGATTAATGTAGAGAAGTTAACCAATCTACCTCCTAATTCAGAAGTAACTTTGGAATCCTTGCAAGCAGCAGGTATCCTCACCGCTGTTAAAGGTCCATTGAAAATTTTGGGTAATGGAGAATTAACCGTTCCTCTTCAGGTCAAAGCAGCCGCTTTCACAGGCCAAGCGCGCACCAAAATAGAGGCTGCTGGTGGAAGTTGTACAACTGGATGAAAGTCTGAACTATGATTTTTATGATTAGGATGATTTATATGATTAGGATGATGAATGTGATTTGGGTAATCATCTTCATCAAATAAATCACTAAAAATCACAGTTCAGGCTACTTGATCATCTTCGTCATAATGAATCACGTAAATCATAGTTAAGACTTCAAAGGTAAAACTTTATGATCAGTCGAGACAAAGCCCCAACGGCTCAAGAAACTTTTATGCAGATGGCGCAAGCAGCCGGACTGAGAGGTAGGCTGCTTGTTACTGTCGGTATTTTAATTTTGGTTCGTCTGGGTATCTTTTTACCAGTACCGGGAATTAACCGCGAGCGCTTTTCTGAAGCTATAGCTGGGAATAATTCCATATTCGGTCTGTTGGATATATTTTCGGGGCGGGGATTGTCTACTTTAGGCGTATTTGCCCTGGGAATTTTACCCTTTATTAATGCCTCCATTATCATTCAATTACTCACTGCTGCTGTTCCATCTTTAGAAAATTTACAGAAAAATGAAGGTGAAGCAGGTCGGCGGAAAATCTCACAAATTACCCGCTATGTAACTGTGGTTTGGGCAGTTATTCAAAGCGTGGCTTTTTCGGCATTATTCTTGCAACAATTCGCTCTTAATCCTGGTCCTGTGTTTGTCGCAGAAACAGCGATCGCCCTCACTGCTGGTTCAATGTTCGTTATGTGGGCATCAGAACTGATTACAGAACGGGGGATCGGTAATGGTGCATCTTTGTTGATTTTTGTCAACATTGTCGCTTCCTTACCAAAATCTTTGGGTGATACCATTGACTTAGTACAAGTTGGTGGTAGGGAAATTGTCGGGCGGGTCATAGTTTTGGTGCTAGTTTTCTTGGCCACAATTCTGGGAATCGTCTTCGTTCAGGAAGGAATGCGCCGCATACCCATTATCTCTGCCCGTCGTCAAGTCGGTAGAAGAGTGTTGGCTGAACAACGCAGTTATTTACCCCTCCGCCTTAATTCTGGCGGTGTCATGCCGATTATTTTTGCAGCAGCAATCCTAAGTTTGCCACTTTTAGTTGCCAATTTCGCTAAAAATCAAGAATTAGCAAACATTGTTAACACCTATCTCAGTCCAGGTGGTTCTGCACCTTGGGTATACGCACTTGTTTACTTAACCTCCATTGTTTTCTTTAGCTACTTCTATTCATCGTTGATTCTCAACCCAGTAGATGTAGCTCAAAATTTGAAAAAAATGGGTTCTAGTATTCCTGGTATTCGTCCTGGTAAAGCTACTAGTGAGTATATTGAACGAGTCACAAACCG
This sequence comes from Cuspidothrix sp., assembly GCA_046080565.1. GTDB lineage: Bacteria > Cyanobacteriota > Cyanobacteriia > Cyanobacteriales > Nostocaceae > Cuspidothrix. Next base: position 38,614 of record JBJTUF010000210.1, read on the forward strand.
ACTGACTTTTTTAGGAGCAATCTTTTTAGGCTTAGTGGCCATTATTCCTACAGCCGTAGAAAGTGCGTTGAAAGTACCAACATTTAAGGGACTTGGTGCAACATCTTTATTAATTTTGGTAGGTGTAGCAATTGATACCGCCAAACAAATCCAGACTTATGTTATCTCTCAGCGATATGAAGGAATGGTGAAACAATAGTGACGAGATTAATCTTCTTGGGACCTCCAGGAGCAGGAAAAGGAACACAAGCAAAAAACCTGGCTGAATTTTTACAGATTCCTCATATTTCTACAGGTGATATTTTACGTCAAGCTATTCAAGAGAAAACAAATTTGGGAATGCAAGCCCAAAGTTTCATGGATAAAGGCGAATTAGTCCCAGATAAATTAGTAGAAGATATGGTTCAGGAACGTCTGAAACAACCAGATGCTCAAACAGGCTGGATTTTAGATGGTTTTCCCCGTAAAGTTACACAAGCCAAGTTTTTGGGCGAACTGCTGATTAACCTCCATGAAGGAGATGAAAAGGTAATAAATCTAGATGCACCAGACGCGGTTGTAATTAAGCGATTACTAGGACGGGGACGTAAAGATGATACTGAGGAAGTAATTCGTCGCCGCTTAGAAATCTACCGCGATGAAACAGCACCTTTGATTAATTATTACAGCGATCGCCAAAAACTCTTAACTGTCAACGGTAATCAGTCCCAAGAAGAAGTCTTTTCTGCTTTGCAAAATATCATAGCTGCTTAGATAAAAAAAGGGGTAGCGGTATGTATGGGTAGCAAGAAAATAAAAATTTTTTTAGCCTATTACCTCTACCCTCTCTTCTAGGTCAGGCGTAAGTCAATTTTAGCTAAGATATATTAATAAACTGCTGATATATTTTCTCTAACTGTGTTCTTTATGCCCATGCAACAAGGACAATAAGAGATTGTTGAGTTGAGGAAAAAACTTGTCTAAGCAAGATTTAATTGAAATGGAAGGAACTGTCACCGAATCATTGCCTAATGCGATGTTTCGTGTTGACTTAGATAACGGATTTAATGTCCTAGCCCACATTTCTGGGAAAATTCGGCGTAATTACATCAAGATTTTACCTGGCGATCGCGTCAAAGTAGAATTGACCCCCTACGACTTAACCAAAGGTAGAATTACTTATCGTCTACGGAAGAAATAAATCTATGTAGAGGATCTTACCATAAATCAACTGGTATTTTTCTAGTTACATAACTGAAATATTTCTTCTAGAAATGCTATAATTTACTATTTGGAGTCAATTTTAAAAGGGATGAAAGTAAGAGCCTCAGTCAAGAAAATTTGTGAAAAATGTAGCGTGATCAAACGTCGTGGTCGCGTCATGGTGATTTGTGAAAATCCTAAACACAAACAACGCCAAGGATAAACATTAGCTATCAAAGTTAAAAACGCGATGATGACAGCAAAAGTAAGAAATGAAAACTGTTTGAATTTTCATTTTCAGGCTGTACCTCCTTCACTTGTAATTTGCTATGGCCTAATATCAGGTTTCGCCATCACGTTTTGTTAACTGCAATTAAGAAAATAATAGGGAGAGATTCATTGTGGCACGGATTTCCGGAGTAGACCTTCCACGTGATAAACGTGTTGAAATTGGTCTGACATACATTTACGGAATTGGCTTAACTAGATCACAGAAAATTCTTGCAGCTACTGGTGTAAATCCAGATACGCGCGTTAAAGACCTTTCTGATGCCGAGGTAACAGCCCTCAGAGGAGAAATCGAAAGCAACTATCAAGTTGAAGGAGATTTACGTCGCTTAGAAGGGATGAGCATTAAGCGTCTAGTTGATATTGGTTGTTACAGAGGTCGGAGACACCGCATGGGCTTACCAGTCCGTGGACAAAGAACTCGTACCAATGCCAGAACTAGACGTGGTAGAAGACAGACCGTGGCAGGTAAGAAGAAAGCTCCTGGCAAATAATTTTTTTAACCTTGCTGCTTACAGCAGGTCGTACCTTCAATTTACTCAACAAATATGGCTAGACAACCAACTAAAAAAACCGGGAGCAAAAAGCAAAAACGTAACGTTCCCAACGGAATTGCCTATATTCAGTCTACTTTCAACAATAGCATTGTCACTATTACCGATCAAAATGGAGATGTCATCTCTTGGGCAAGTGCTGGTTCTAGTGGATTTAAAGGCGCGAAAAAAGGAACACCCTTTGCCGCACAAACTGCGGCTGAAAGTGCAGCTAGAAACGCTACATCCCAAGGTATGAGACAAATCGAGGTCATGGTTAGCGGTCCAGGTGCAGGTCGAGAAACAGCCATCCGAGCGCTACAAGGTGCAGGTTTAGAAATTACACTCATTCGGGATATTACCCCCATACCTCATAACGGTTGCCGTCCACCCAAGCGCCGCCGAGTGTAAACAAAACCCAGTTTGGTCTGCCAAAAGGCATAACACCAACCAAATTATTCACAATTCCCTTAGTGGTTTGTCATTTGGAACTATTTTCCCCAAGCGAACACATACCCAACTGAAACGCATGGGGTAAATAAGTCCGGTTAAGAATTATTTTCATAGTACGTTAGCTTTTTCACTGGGAAAGGCTAGTCAACTTTGTAAAAATGAAACAATAATGCCTGTGGTTTTGAGGTATCAGCGTTAACTATATGTCAACACAAGAGATTACCTCAAAAAAACTCCAGAGCATCAAAGAAAATTCGAGAGGCAATTTGCCTTCTAGCAGCACCTTAACAAGGGAGGCTACTCCGTGGCGCAGTTTCAAATTGAATGTGTAGAGTCTAATGCTGAAGAAAGTCGGAGCTATTACAGTAAGTTTGTTCTCGAACCTCTAGAACGTGGTCAAGGAACAACTGTTGGTAACGCGTTGCGGCGGGTTTTGCTTTCTAATTTAGAAGGAACGGCAGTAACAGCAGTGAGAATTGCTGGTGTTACCCATGAGTTTGCAACAGTTCCAGGTGTGAGGGAAGACGTACTAGAAATTCTGATGCGAATGAAGGATGTCATTCTCAAAAGTTATTCTTCTCAACCCCAAATCGGTCGTTTACTCGTTAACGGACCTGCAACAGTTACTGTAGCGCATTTCGACTTACCCAGCGAAGTAGAAGTAATAGATCCCACCCAGTATATTGCCACCATCGCTGAAGGTGGAAAACTGGAAATGGAATTTCGGATTGAGAGAGGTAAAGGCTACCGCACAGTCGAGCGAGGCAGAGAAGAAGCCACATCTTTGGATTTTCTCCAAATTGACTCAGTGTTTATGCCTGTGCGAAAAGTCAACTATAGTGTTGAAGAAGCCCGTGGCGATGGTTCTTTGAAAGACAGATTACTGTTGGAAGTATGGACTAATGGCAGTATTTCTCCTCAAGAAGCACTATCATCGGCCGCTGGAATTTTGGTAGATTTATTTAACCCATTGAAAGATATCTCCCTAGAACCAACAGATATAGGTTCAGATATCCCAGATGATCCTACTGCTCAAATTCCCATTGAAGAGTTGCAGTTATCTGTCAGAGCTTATAACTGTCTCAAACGCGCTCAAGTAAATTCTGTAGCTGACTTATTGGATTACACCCAAGAAGACCTATTAGAAATCAAAAACTTCGGTCAAAAATCTGCCGAAGAAGTAGTTGAAGCTTTACAGCGCCGTTTAGGTATTACTTTACCTCAAGAAAGAAGCTCTAAAAACGCCTAAAGCAAAGTTTGTAATAATTCATTAGTGCATTGTTATGCGTCATCGTTGCCGAGTCAAACAACTTAGTAAACCTGCGGATCAACGTCGCGCTCTCCTCAGAGCTTTGACAACAGAATTGATACGTCATGGCAAAATTACTACAACTTTAGTAAGAGCTAAGGTTCTCCGTAGTAAAGTAGACAAAATGATTACCTTAGCCAAAGATGGCTCTTTAGCATCACGTCGGGAAGCATTAGGTTATATCTACGATAAAACCTTAGTTCATGCACTATTTGAGCAAGCACCTACTCGGTATGCTAACCGTCAAGGTGGTTATACTCGCATTTTGCATACCGTACCCCGTCGCGGTGATAATGCTGAAATGGCGATTATTGAACTGGTTTAAAGTTATTAGTCTTATGTCATTCATCAACCGTAGTTGCTGACAATTGACAAGTGACAACTGACAAACAACTATGTTAGAAAGCCGCCAGCAAAATCAGACTCAGAGAGTAGCTTTAGTTATTCAGTATCTAGGTACTCATTTTCACGGCTGGCAAAGACAAAAAGGGCAGCGTACTGTCCAAGAAGAGATAGAAACAGCTATAGCCACTGTTCTAGGGTATCATGTGACACTTCATGGAGCAGGTCGAACTGATTCTGGAGTCCATGCTGCTGCTCAAGTAGCCCATTTTCAAGCTACAACCTTAATTCCTGCACACAGATGGGCAAAGGTTCTTAATGGCTATTTGCCACCGGATGTATTAATAAGGGCATCAGCTACTGTAAGTGAAAGTTGGCACGCTCGTTTTAGCGCAGTTTACCGACGATATCGCTACACAATTTATACTGAACAGCTACCAAATTTATTTGCACAAGCTTTCAGTTGGCATTATTACTATGCACCTTTGGATGAGTCATTAATGAAATCTGCTCTGAAACCCCTACTAGGAAAACATCATCTATCTGCTTTCCAACGGGCTGGTTCAGCGCGATCGCATTC
>JBJTUF010000211.1:0-11060 GCA_046080565.1 Cuspidothrix sp.
ATTTTATAGATAATTGTCGGGAATTAGTTAGAGAATTATTGAGATTATCTCCTAATAAGCGGAAGTATTATCAACGCGGTGAGAGAGCTATGAGGCTTATTCTGTCTGCATTTTAACTATTTTTGTCATCCCGTCAGCACCCAATCCCAAGCTTTACAGTTGTTTATTGACCAAAAAGCCAACCCAGAAATTATTGATAAATTACTCCAAAGTCTGCTAAATTTACGCCGACATGGAACATGGGAATCTAGTTATAATAATGCCCAATCCCTCACAGCTTTAGTTGCCTATAGCCAACTTGAATCTACACCAGTTAATTTTATGACTACGGTAAAACTAGCAAATCAAAAATTAGGAGAAACCAGTTTTAATGGCTATCAAAATCCTAGTTTGCAAATAAATATTCCCATGAATCAATTACCTCAAGGTAAACGTGATTTATGGTTACAAAAATCTGGAAGAGGTAAATTACATTATTTAGTTGCTTACAAATACCGTTTACAAGGAAATCAACCAGGAAGATTCAACGGTTTACGAGTAACAAGAGAAATTAGTAAAGTTAATGAACAGAAAACTATTCAAAAAACCGGAATGTATGCTTTTGATAAACCTTTGACTTTACAACCTGGACAAGTATTTGATATTGGTTTAGAAATAATTACAGATCATCCTGTAGATCATGTTGTAATTAAAGACCCTTTAGCTGCCGGTTTTGAAGCTGTAGATGATAGTTTTCAAACTGTAACACCAGCATTACAAGCAAAAGCTGATAATTGGCAATTAGGATATAAAACTATCTATAAAGATCGAATTATTTCCTATGCAGATCATCTTGAACCAGGAGTTTATAATTTACATTATTTAGTCCGTTCCGTGACTCCAGGAATATTCATTTGGCCGGGTGCAGAAGCACATCTTAAATATGCATCGGAGGAGTTTGGACGCAGTGCAGATTCTACTTTAATCTTGGAGGAAAAAAAGTAGGGGATATAGGAGAATAATCATTTTATGAGGTTTTTTAGCGATTTTTTCTCAGTCTAACTTTAGTTAATAATTCATCTTTAATCCGGTTTAAAATCGAAGTTTCATCTAATGTTGATAAAATTTGACTAACTACAGCCTTTGGGCCATCTGGTCCCCAGGTTGCCCCATTTGCTAAATAGGCTTTGGTGACTTGACCAATACTGTATGATGATACACCAGCGACTCCTGCTTGAGTGATAGCTATGGATAAATAGGGACCAATTGTTACTCCTGCGGTTGCGGTTGTGGAGATACCCAACAGGGTTTTTAAGCCACTCAAACCTAAATTTGCTAATAGTTCACTAGCGCCGATACCACCCATGCTGAGGGCGATTTTTTGCAGTAGTTTGACAGCACCGGTTTCTGTCATGGGAATACCATAAAGTTTAGATAAGCCTAAAATTAAAGTAATATCAATAATTACGGCACTTAATACATCTACCACTGTAACAGGATTGAGAGCGATCGCTAATGCTTTAGTAATTACTCCTTTCCAAATTAATTGATTAGCATTTTCTTCCCTAATAATCAATTTTCGCTGTACCAATTGTTCATTGACATTATCAGCATAAAGCATAGTATTTAAAGCCACTAACGCTTTACCTTCACGATGGAGAATTTCTAAAATTTTTAGTTTTAATTCATCAACTTGAGATTTACCTTTTTGTAATTTTACACCCCTAGTTCCATCAGCACGTTGTAGCGCCATTTTCACCAGTGGAGAAGCTGCGGCCATAACAATTTCTGAAGGTGAAAGTAATTCCCGGACTCTATCATCTCGAATTTTTTCATAAATAGCAATTCTGTCAGTTTCAGGATATTGATCAACCTTATTAAAGACTAAAATTATCGGTTTACCCACTTCTCGTAATTGGGATAAAGCTAGTTGTTCAATTTTAGTCATATCTCCCGAAATGACAAATAAAATTAAATCAGCTTGTTTAGCAATTTGTTCAGCTAAAGCTGCGCGAGTTTCCCCATCTACTTCATCTAATCCTGGCGTATCAATTAATTCTATATGGGATTGACCATTGCTAGGTAATGTGGCTTTTAAAGTTCCTAAAGCTTCTTCACTAATACTCCAATTTACGGTTTGTGCATCACGAGTAACACCATGTAAAGGACCAGTAATAAAAACCTCTTGACCAACCAAAGCATTGAGAAGAGAAGATTTACCACGTCCCACTAAACCAAAAGCAGCAATTTGTACTACCATACTTTCTAACTTATCCAGCATGGTTTCTAAATCATTAACTTCCATTTCTAAACCTGATTTTTCCGCAGCAGAAAGATCCAAATTATTAACTAAATTTCGCAATGCTGTTTTAGCTTGTTTATAATTCAGTTCCGCTTGAATATCATCAAAAGTAAAAATGGCATTATCTAATTCTTCTTCCCAATTGGGTATAGATTCAGGGATAGTATTCATGGTGATATTGAATAAGATTTTCAGAATAATTAAACGCAGATTAACACAGATAAAAACTGATGATTATTCTATGCAATCTCACATAATATTCTTCCTCTGTGCCTCTGTGGTATGCCTTACGGCACTCTACGCGAACGTTATTAAAAATTTAGTTACATCATACGGGTTCTATGGCCAATTCTTCAGGAGAAATTTCTACAATCGATGTAACTTCCTCCTCAAATAACTCTAAATCAAACCAAAAAGTAGTACCAATACCCACCTCACTTACCAAATTAACTTGACTATGATGTCTATCAATAATATTTCTGACAATTGATAAACCTAACCCTGTTCCTTCCAGGGTATGAACTCTATTTTCTACACGAAAGAAGCGGTCAAAAATTGCTTGTTGATCTTCTGATGCGATACCAATTCCCGTATCACTAATTTCAATTCTGACTTTACCAGGTTGATAGTGAGAATTAGCATTAGAATTACCATCTAATTGATAGGCACGGATCACTACCTTACCACCGGCGGGAGTAAATTTCAGGGCATTACCAATTAAATTACCAAAAACTTGTAGTAATAAATCATAATTGCCCAGAACTAAGGGTAAACTAGGACTTAATTCCTGAAATAGTTCTATACCTTTATCTTTAGCATTAAGCTGATAAGTCCGTAATGTTTGTTCTAATGCTTGGGGTAAATCTACTTTATCGAAATTGTAAGTCCGTCCCGATTCAAGTTTAGATAAATCTAGAACGTCATTAACTAAACGAGTTAGTCTATCAGTTTCGTTATTAACTGTTTGTAAAAATTCTTGCCGTTCCTCAGCCCCTAAATCTTCACCATAATCATGTAAGGTTTCAATATAGGTTTTGATGTTAAATAGAGGTGTACGTAATTCGTGAGAAATATTGCTAATAAATTGACTTTTGGCTTCATTTAATTCTACTTCACGGGTGATATCTTGGACGGTAATAGCAATACCTTTAATACTTTCCCGTTGCAGATTTAAAACACTGGTTAGTAAAATCCGAATTGTCCTTTGTGTGGGTTGTTTAAGGGGAATACGAAACTCGGCACTTTCACATTCACCTGCGGCCATTTCATATAAAGTGCGGGTAATTTCCATTTGCACACTTTGGGGTAAGTTATGCAAGACATTACTACCAACGACTTCTATACCTTCCCAACTAAAAATACGTCTAGCTGTGGGATTAACTAATATGACTTGCATATTATTATCAATCAACACTGCTCCATCGGCAATGGTAGAAACTAAGGTTTCTAATTTAGCTTTTTCTGCGGTTAATTCTTCAATATTTTGTTCTTCATAACGTTCTAGACGTTCCGCCATTTCATTAAAGCTAAAAATTAATTCTCCTAGTTCACCACCTAATGGTATATCTATCCGTTGTTTAAAATTTCCAGCCGCAATTTGTTTCACACCCACTAACAATTCTTTGATGGGTTTAGTAATAGTTAAAGCATTAATCACACCAGCTAAAATTACCATTACCCAAATTGTGATAAAAACGGCAATAGTAACATCACGGGTGAAATTAGTAGATATAACTGCGGTTTGGTTGGGGTTAATACCAACGGCCAATACACCTAAGTATTTTTTATCCACAATTAAGGGAATAAATACATCTGTAACTGCACCATCTGGGGTGTTATGTTGCCTAACCAGGGGCTGATCATTATTTCCAGGATAATCTTCTGGTAGCTGGATACGCCGCTTAATGGTGAGGGAATTTTCTACCTCTGGTTCCCAAAAAGGGATACCAAAAAATATTTGTCCACTTTCATCAGCGTACAACATATAACGCACGCTAGAAGTAGCGCTGTAGAAGCGTTGGGAAAATTGGGCAACTTCAGTGAGATCGTGGTCGGCTATGAGGGGGGCAACGTTAGCGGCCAATAATAAGCCTAAATCACGACCAAAACGGGTATCATTAAGTCGCGCATCTTGTTGAATTGTGTTCACTGCCCAAAAGGTTAAACCACTCATCACTAGGGAAACCATTAAGGTAGCGACGGCGAGGAGTTTGGTCTGAAGGGTGAATTCAGACCACCAGTTGGCGATGTTTTCGGCGAGGGAAGCGATCGCTTTTGAAGCACCAGAGGCGAATTCATCTCGGAAATGTGTGAAAAAAGCCAGCATTTTAAAATACAGTTGTTAGTAGTTCAGCGGTTTCTATCCCAAAAACTAAAGGTTGAATCAGGCAACAGGGAATAGGCAACAGGAAGCTAGACGGTTAATAGCAGATGACAACCTACCTCTAACCACAGATCACTTCTCTCTCTAATTTAACTATGTTTTTGCAGTGATAGTGAAAACTCAGTTGCAATAGATGTGAAGTGATGGGACTATTACAATGTAATTAAAAATTTACGGAGTTAGTAGGGGTCAAGGGATCTTCGCCTGTATAGTCCAAGAGGAAGTTTTAGCTGAGTGCTTACTTTGCTTGTATGGCAGGAGGCAGAAGGAAAAGCCTTGCTATATATGTTGCAAGGGTTCATCATGTCCTAATTATCCTGGCTACAGCTATAATCACCTGGCGTTGCGTTAGCCATACTCCTGTATTCTTTATGCTCAATCCTTACTGCATAACTTAATTAAATTTTTTCTATTCTATCTATGATTTCTGCTCCAAGACCACGTAAGTTACCTACCCAAGCCATAGGCGCAAAATTTTTCCACTATTGTAATTTGATCAGCTTATTTATCATGATTACCAGTGGTTTGCAGATTTATAATGCTAATCCTGTTTTTGGTGGACGAAATGGTGTACATATTTTTCCTCTGTTTACTTTAGGCGGTTGGTTAGCTGGCGGTCGAGATTGGCATTTTGCAGCTATGTGGTTATTTTCTCTCAATCTTTTTTGCTATGGCATTTATATTTTGATTAGCCAACGCTGGAAACATAGATTTGTGGGAAAAAATGATATTACAGCTTTACAAAAAAGTCATAGTCACCAACGATTAAACTATGCTTGGCATCGCCTTATCTATACAGCAATTATTCCAATTTTGTTACTAGCAATATTTACAGGTATCGGAATGTATAAACCTGCTCAATTTGCTTGGATAGTTGATATATTTGGCAGTTGGCAAGCATTAAGAATTGTCCATTTTGCTTCTGTGCCAATGGTATTAATCTTTGTTTGGTTACATTGGCGATTAGGTCAAAAAGTCGGAGGAGATGAACTTACAGAATCTATGTTTTGGTAAATGCTAAGGATTCATATCAAGTCCGGGCAATGGCTTATGATATCAGTTTTTGGGTAATAATGATTTTTTCCCAATTATCAATTCCCCATTACCAGCCCCAACAGATATGGTAAGTATTCCACTGGAGATGATATCAAACCTACATCAAATCTAAGTCGTTTATATAATTAATTTTGCCTACCTACTTAATTATTTTTCCCGGTAATGGATAGTCCTTCTACTATCAGGGATGGTGTATAACATGAACCATTCCAGTCAGCATCTCCACCTAGTTTGATGACTTGTTTTAGGGCTGTGTAGACGTTACCTGCTACCATGGTATCTTTGACACGGCCAATAATTTGACCATTTTTGACACGATAGCCTAAATCAACGTTGATGGAAAAATCACCAGATAGTCCGCTACAACTACCTAACATTTGATCGACAATTAAGCCATCATCCATCTTGCTAATTAAGTCTATTAGGGAAAGATCACCGGGTTGAATGAGGAAGTTAAATAATCCAGGGGTGGGATAACTACCTAAACCTGGACGAAAACCGTTGCCAGTGCTGCCGATGTTTAATTGTCGTCCGGTGGTGCGATCGCTATAAAGATTCTGCAAAATCCCATTTTCGATAAATACTAATGACTGGGTAGGATGACCTTCATCATCAAAGGGACAACTATAGGGGCCTGCTTCTGGGTTTTGGTACAGGGTAAGAGTAGGTGCAATGACTGGTTTACCCAACCTATCCACCCAAGGAGAAGCTTTTTCCAAGATATGCTTGCCATTCAAGGCTGATTGCACAGTTCCCCACAGCATATCTGCTGCTTTGGAAGTAAACAACACAGGATAACGACCACTGAGACTAGAAACATTTTCCTCTGCCCAGTTTAATCGTTGTAAAATTTGGCTGGCTACTTTCTCCGGGTGGAGTTCACCGCGTTGGGTTTGGCCATCAGCCACACTGAGAAAATCATCACCTCTGACCCATTCTGCTGACATATAGCAGCTAAGTGTGGTGTCGGTGTAGTGAGAATCTAAACCTTTGGTGTTGATGACTCTGGTGTTTTCTACATCACATTCCCAGTCACTATGACACAGAATATCTGGATAAACATCACGAATGAGGGCGATCGCTTCTTTGCCCCAGTTAATCAACATCTCTACGGATACAGATGTACCTAAATCTGGGTAAGATTGCCCTGTGTGACTAGCTAATTCTACTGTTTCCGGTGGATTTAATTGACTCAGTGCCAAAGATTTTTCCACCATAGCTTGGGGATCAACATCGCCATAGGCCACGGTTAAACCGGGACAACCATCCCGCCATAGTCGCAGGGCTGTACCCTCAGCTTGGCTAGTTTCTAGTTGTTTAAGACGGTTAGCCTCAAAGAAAACTGGTCGAGAAAGCGATCGTGACTGATACACCTCCGCATCCTCAGCACCAGATTTGAGGGCAAGTTCTAGCAGTTGTTGAGCCAGTGTATCTTGTAACAAATTTACAGAACCCATGTCCCTTGATGAATTATGGATTTTGGATAATAATCGCTTAATCGTCGCACACTATTATCCCATTAGCGTGTCATAAACAGTTACAGTTTTTTATCTTCTATCACGGCAAACTGATTTCTTGTAAGAGCCAAAATCCTTCAAAATCCTGGGATTGAGGATTGGACTGCACCCCAATAAAATGTACCCCATTCGCCTGTTCTTTGGCTACCGCAAACCCTTGTGCTTGTGCTACAAGTTCGGGAGTGCGGAGATTAGCCACAATCCAACTTTCTGTCGCCCCTGTTTCTAAGATCAATCTATTTCCTTGTTTAGTATCAAAGTGCAAATAAGCCATTTCTAAACCAGACATCCAACCTGCTATGGGTAAAGCCCTGGGTGAGAAAATCAAAATTCCCGGAATCCGTGTTTCTGGAGATAATTGTGCCAACTCTAGGGGAAAAGCTTCACTAAAGCCAATTTCCCAATCTGGCATATCCGCAAAATCACCAGCTTGTAAAGTAACAAAAGCCCATTGATTTCCTTCCAAAGCATCTGGTAAACGCTGGGGTAAGGGTCTATCCAAACGTACAGAAGGATTAGTCACTCCTTGATATCCTGGTTCTTGGGGATATACTTCTTTCATGCGCTGCTGTATCCACTGATTGAGAACCAATGTCCGACGACTAGGTACAGCAGGTATGCCCACGTCTTCACAGGCTTTTGTAATCATGTTATTCATTTGCCGACGGAAAAAGCGAATTTTCAGGGGTGCTGTACCTGCTTTTTCTATAGCTTCCTGTATTGCTGTCCGCAACCAAACCGAATTGACCTGGGTACTAGGGCAATATTTAGTATAGCGAAACAGCGAATCTGTTTGTGTACCAATATCTACAGGACTTTCGCACACTAACATTTCCCACACTTTTTTCTGATTTTCGTCCAGAATCGGACGGGAGTAAAAATCCAGTTCCCAGTACATTTTTCTCTGGCTGCCCATGTTTTCGCGCTAAAAATCTGATAATTTGATGTTTTGTTATGTTTTAACTTTACCGAAAAAATGGTTAAAAGCCCCATCTTTATTGGTAGTGAGGAATTTATTCCTCTCTTGAGGACTCAAGTCCTCACTATGAAACAATTCTATTTATCTACCATGACAATTCGGATCATTTAAACCTGAACTATAAGGAGTAACATTTGTTGCCGTTGCTGTGAGGATGATTTTCCCATCCTTACCGATGATCCAGCCTTGAGCCTGTTGAATGGTATGATTGCTAATACCTGTTTTTTCCTGATTATTTTTTTCTCTTTGTCGCATGATAACAGATGTAATTTTATGCTGACTGGAGTTATTAGCCCACTCTACCATTCCTGATGAATTACTAATTAAATCATCTGCATTGGCAGGTAATCCTCCCTTACCTACAATTACAAAAGAATTACCTTTAGCAATTTGATTATTATCTATTGCACAAGCATTTTTATCAATTAATGATTCTGCATCTACTAAATTAGCTGGTAACTCTACAAGTCCAGATGTCGGGTCTACGTCAGGTGTTTTGATTTCCACACTGCCACTTAAACCAAATTGAGAAGATGCAGTAATATCACTAAATTCTGTTTCTCGATTACTAAATTTTAACCCAAAAATAGCATTAGTAGTAATATCAATGTTACCTCCTTTTCCTGTAAAAGCATTGGCTGTAATATTACTATTTTCCTGGGCAAAACCAATAATAAAGGGGGCGTTAATGGTAATATTACCACCATTTCCTGATGCCCCGGCTGTTCCGGCTGTAGCAGTAATATTACTATCATGACGCAACCATAATAAATCTTGAATTTGCAGATTTATTTCTCCACCTTGGTTACTAGCTGTGGCGGCGGTAATAAAGCCATTATTGTCTAATGTTAAAGTCCCAGCTTGTAAACTAATATTCCCACCTTTACCGCTACCTTGACTATTCACACCTATTCCTGCACCATCTTTAATCATAAAGATTGGGGGGTCAATATCAATATTGCCACTATCACCATTAGCTCCAGGATTAGTATTTGCAAATATACCAGTTTGAGGATCAGATAAGGTAATATTTTCTTTGACTTTGACATTAATACTACCGGCTTTAGCTTTACCTGATGCAGTGGTGAGAATTTGTCCTGCTTTACTCATGGTCAAAATATTGGCATTAATATTAATACTACCACCCTCTCCATCTATATTAGCTGCGGAGATTTGACCACCAGCATTGATATTTAATTTTGATACAGTAAGATTTAAACTGCCGGCTGCACCTTGTCCTTGAGTTTCTGCAAATAAACCACTGCCTTGTCCATTAATATCAATATTATTAGCATTAACAATAATATCCCCACCTTTATTAGTGGCTGTATTTGTGGTGGTTGCCGATATTTTACCCCCATCAGCAATAGTCAAGTTTGATGTTTTAATATTTAAAATACCTGCTGCACCTTGTCCTTGAGTTTCTGCAAATAAACCGCTTCCTTGTCCATTAATATCAATATCATTGGTATTAACAATAATATCCCCACCTTTATTAGTTGCTATTTTTGTACTAGTTGCTGATAATCGAGAATTATTAAAAATGTTTAATTTATCAGCTTTAATGTCTATATTTCCTGCGATGCCAGCGTTATTTGTTTCTGTAGAAACAAAACTACCATTAAGAGAAAGAGTGTTAGTAGTATTTAGGGATATTGTACCAGCTTTTCCCTTCGTATTTTGTAAAGTGCTGCTAGTAATTAATCTTGCACTGTTAGTAAGATCAATATTTTTCCCTTGGATTATAATATCACCAGCATTACCATCACTTTTAGTTTGTGATTCTAGGCTGGAATTATTACTGATGCTGATTATTCCATTAGTAACTTCAATGTCAATATTACCTCCTTGGGCGTTATCTCCTGCACTTGTTTCTAATGTATTTATAGCCTTACTATCATCAAATATGACTGAATTATTGGCTATAATCTTGATATCACCTCCTTTACTATCGCCCAGATTTACTGTATCCAATTTAGATTTATTATTCAAAGAAACTGATTCAACTTTAATGTTAATATTACCACCTTTACCTGTAGCATTATCTCTAACTTCACTCACGGCACTACTATTATTAAAAACAACATTATTACTGTTAATCTCAATATCACCTGCTTTAGCTGCTCCTGAAGTGCGAGTATTTAAGGTAGAATTATTTACAATCAAAGATTTCGCTTTTAAAATAATATTTCTATTAGTTTCATTAGGTTCATTATTTTGAGAACTCCTAGTTTCAGTAATAATTTTGTTATTATCAGTCAGTTCGATATTACCTTTATTATCTAGAGTAATATTTCCTCCCAATAAACCTTGATCATATGAATCATTAGAAGTAATAAAAGCCCCCTTCGCTAAAACAATATTATCTTGAGCCTGAAGCAGAATATCACCTCCTTTAATACCATTGGAGACTATAAAAGCAGTAGGTTGCAGGATAATTTTACCATTAGCAAGTAATAGAATATTACCACCATTCGCAATATTCGTTTTTGGGTCTAAAACAGAAGTATTTATTTGGTTAGTAATATTGATATTTCTACGGGCATCAATGATGATAGATGGATAAAAATCTTGATTATTTTTTGTGTCAAACAGACTACTATAAACTTCATTAACATTAATAGTATTATCTGCTAAATTAAAACTATTCGGATGATATTGATTAGATAAAAATATTAAAGCTCTATTTGTAGGAGTAGAATCATTGATCTGACAGGAGGACAAGATAGCTAGAAGCTAGAGAGAGCAAGCTTCATAGCTCTTTGCCCTTTGATGTAATCCTTCAACCGATAGCGGCTAAATTGCATTAATTCTTCTATAGTTTTTTGGAACATTTGATGTACC
>JBJTUF010000212.1:0-17493 GCA_046080565.1 Cuspidothrix sp.
CTAACACTTTCTGGTATATTTCACTTATCATTTTACTCTGTTAGTTCATATTTACTATTTATTACTTATCTTTTTTTGCTCCCACATTCTGTATCTCTTACTACATAAGCTTTTTCTCCTTCTTGTCCCCCTGTCAGATCATTGATAATTGTTTGAATATTTATGGCTGCGCTAGTAGGCTGATTGGTAAAAGTTGTATTCTTATAACTTGTATTGATATTTCCTGGAAAATTAGGGATTAAATCCCAGTTAATTCCGGCTCGGATATCTAAAGTTTTATCCTTGTTGCCATCAATAATTATTTGTTTGCCATTGGATAAATTCACAGGTGCTAAACTAGCTAAAAATGCGTTAGTATTTCTAGGATTAATACTATTTTCAGTGGTATCTATATCAGTAATTTCGATATAATTTGCTGTTACGCTACCGCCAGCCAGAATGTGTAAGGAAGAACCGCTATAATTTCCTAATGTGACATCTCCTTGAGCAATAATAATTGGATCTATAAAACTCAATAAATTACCGGGACTATGATCTAATTTTTGGATTTCAAAGTTGCCACCAGTCCAATAATGTGCATCACCTTTAATGGTATCAGAACGCAAAATCATATTATTACCAGCAAAGAAACCACTATCAGGATGACTAATAGCGGAAATACTCACTATTTGATGGCTTTCAATGAGTTGATTTCCTCCTGATATAGCGATAAAAGGTTTAACTTGACTATCTCTAATAGTTAAATCATTTTGAGCTATTAGTCGTAAATCTGCACCTGCATTTAATTGTCCTTTTAAGTCAAGATTATCAGCATTTAGGGTTAGATTTTTGCCAACTGTTAAATTGCCTTGATTGGTAATAGTAGCTTGATATTGGCGTAAAGCATCAGTAAATAATACGCCAGGTTGTAATGATAATAAATTGCTATTTTCAGGATGAATAGCATTAAATGATCCAATTTCTCCTAATTTAATTTTATCGGCTGTTGTGGCTAGAAATGAGCCTCGAATATCCAAAGTAGCATTCTCTCCAAAAACAATCCCATTAGGATTAATTAAAAACAGATTTGCATTACCTAATACTCCCAATGTGCCGAAAATTTGGGAAGATTGACTACCAGTAACACGACTGAGGATATTTTCAATTCCTGATGGGTTGTTAAAATAAACCCGTGAATTGGCGTTAACATTAAATTCTGTAAAGCTATGAAAAAGATTTATACCCCTTGTAGCACCACCATTAATTACTTGTATTGGTAGTGCTGAATTACTGGTATTTAAATTTATAGTAGAATTTTCTGTACTTAATGTTTGATCTGGCGTGATTTGCGCGATCGCTTGACCATTATCAGATGATACTAAACTAACAATTATGGATACTACTACAAAAATAACCGTTGTTGGAAATACATAAAATTATGGTGATAGATTGGCATAATCTATACTAATTTTATAGTAAGATTATCTAGAAATACTAGTAGCATCTTTATTATATCTTCATAAAGTAACTGTGAATTTACCCAAGATTAAACCCTTGATATATCAAGCCTATTCTAGCAAATTGTCAATATTTCACTAAATCGTGCCATATTTACCTAAGTTATTAATATAATTTTTTGATAAAGTTTCACTAAAATATATGTCTTCAGTTAATTTACGGAGTATGATCAAGATCATTGTTTTCATAATTTATTGTTATATAGGTGAGATATGTTTAACCAAAATAAGCACAAGCTCAACCTTAAGAGCTTATGCACATTAGCCAGTGCAATATTGATTATAACACTGCCATTTTCTATTAGTCCGGCAAATGCGCTGACAGTGCAATTTGGCACAAATAGTTCTACTGGTTTTACTCCCTATAACAATAACAGTTCTTTTGTGATTCGGGATAATGGCATAGGTGATCTTGATACAACGACTACAAATCCTATAACTCTCAAGTTTAGTCAAACAATCAAAGATTCTACAAAAAATTTAGATTTTTTATTTGAGGGAGTAGTGACTGCAAATGTAAGTTTTTCTAGAGGAATATTAAATAATTTATCTCTCAAACTCTCTCAGTTTAATATCACAAATAAGGGAGCTAAACAAGCATCTCCTGTAACCATTCGCTTTGAACACGCATTTAATTTAAACTTTACTGGCACTAAATTTGATTTAGCGGGATTTCCACTGTTTGATGGTACTTTCTATTCCAGTAGTAATGGTACACCTCGACCTGTGCTAGATACACAAACTACCGCCACATATCGCACATTTTTTATTCCAGGTACTAATCAAACACCTAGCACTGCTTCATCTAACGGGTTGGGATATACAGCTACCACTGATCAAATTACTGCTAGTGGTAATATTCCCAATTATCAACAGTCGTTTAAAATTGATTTAGCAGCACAATTATCAAGTACCCAGATTAGTAATGGCCAAATAGTTGCTGGTGAACTGACAGTGGGTAGTCTGGGTGCTGGTGAAACTCTGTCACTGCCAAATAGCGCTTGTATGGCAATTATCAATAAACCTCTTGATGATTTCAAGAAACCCGCACCCGCACCTACATCCACACCAGGTGGGCATGACAATGGGAATAATGGTCTTGCCAATGGTGGTTCAAATGTTAGTCAAGGACAAGGTAATCCACAAAATCCAATTGGTAATAATGGAAATAATCAAGGAAATGATAATGGCAACCCAACAGTTTATGTGAATAATGATAACTATGATTATCAAGCAGCACAAGGTGTTTGCGATCCAGAGTCTGTTCCTGAAAGTTCTTCAGGTGTAGGTATAATAGCTAGTGCGGTATTAGGGGCAGGTTGCTTAGTGAATCAGAAAACAAAACAAAAAAAATCTGTGTTCCATGATAAAATTTCTAGTTCTAACTAATAGTAATATACACCATAGTTAGGAGATTAATTAACAATTAAAAGCACAAAAAAGCATTTTAATTACAGACTTTTACTCCTAACTTGTGCTACAGTTATGGTTTTTTTAATTCTTCCATCAGCAACTTGAGTAGTTTCTTAGCTACCGCAGGAGGTTTAAAGGTAAACCGGATATAAAATACCTGTTCAAATGAGGGTTTATCTAAAACTTTGGCATAGATATCATCACTCATTTCTTGTTGATGCTGATTGTGGGAACTTAAAAAGTTTAATTTAATATTGCTCATAGGAAGAGGAATAGGATTTTCTGTTTGATTCTCTACATAAATAACACCACCTTTTTCAGATATTTGGACTAAATAACCTTTAATAATAGTATCTCCAATTTGTTTACCATCAACCAATATATATTGAAGAGGAATACGGTTAGAAAGATGTAAAAACTTTTCTTCTTCTGGAATAATGGAAATATTATAAGGCTCTTTAATGCCCCTAATGTCATAGATAGTAATGGGTTCTTTAACTCCTTTGGGTTTAATTTGTTTATCGCCATTAATAATTAAATTTTCTTTACCAATTTCTGTTAAAGTTGTTTCAGAAATGAGAATTTGTCCACCAGAACTATAGGTTTCAATGCGGAAGGCCAAATTCATTTCTTTACCAATAACTGTATATTCAGTATGTTTTTCTGAGCCAATATTGCCAACGACAACTTCGCCTGTATTAATGCCAATTCCCATTTCCAGCACTGGTAAACCTAGCTTTTCTAATTTATCGTTAACAGTATCCATGGTCATTTGCATGGACACAGCACAACCAACCGCTCGTTGAGCATCATCTTTTCTATTAGTAGGCGCTCCAAAAATAACGACAATGCCATCACCCATAAATTTATCAATAGTTCCTTGATAGGAGGCGATCGCATCTAACATATATTCCAAATAGATATTCAAAATTTGGACGACTATCTCTGGATCTAATAGTTCTGATAGGGCTGTAAACCCCCGTAAGTCCGAAGTTAAGACAGTCAGAGTTTGTCGTTTACCTCCCAATTTTAAACCTTCTGGACTTTCTAATAATGTGGATACAACTTCATCAGTGAGATACCGCCCAAAGATTTTGCGAATAGATTCTGCTGTATGGGCGATATATGTTGTAATTGCTACAGCAGAACCAGTAAAAGCCAAAAATGGAGTAACAACAGGTAGCCACCAACCCCAGACAAAGGCAATATAGGTACTAGCCAATAAAATTATTGCTGTTAAAACTAGGGTAATAGCACGTAGCAAATAGGTGGATTTAAATTGATGAGTTTTGATGGTAGTAGACTTATCTTCAGATTTGCCAGCATAGCGCCATTTCCAAGTTACTATAGCCCCAAATCCAGACCAAAATAAAATCCAGAGACATTCTTGAGGTTCTGACCAACTTTTAATTAATGGGCGATTATCTATGGCTGCGCTTAATATTTGGCTGATGAGATGTCCTTGAATTTCTACTCCAGGTGTAAGTTGTGATTCATTTTTATTCTTGTAGAAAGCAGAAAATAAGTCTTTTTTGTTGGTGTAGGGAGTGAAAAATAAGTCTTTGAAACTTTCTCCTATATAACCAATTAAAATAATGCGATCGCGTCCCCAATCTTTTGGGACTTTATCTTCTAGAATATCTCTCAAGGAGACCGTCTTAAAATATCCTTGTGGACCTCGATAATTTAATAGTATTTGATATCCATCAGCTTTAGGCATGACATAACTGCCATCATTAGGTTGTAAGCGCTTAAATACTGTATGACCTAATTTCCAGATATTTCCCTCCTCACCTTTCACTTCTTCTACTTCAATTCCTTCTTTTTCTAGATAAAGTAAAGCTAAATACAAGTTAAAACTATAGAATGTTTCTCCATTTTTATTGAGATAGAGTAGTCCGCGCCGCATGGTGTTATCATCATCGTGAATCATATCATTGGCGGCTACTTGACCCAACTTTTTAAGTACGGGCGGTGGGTCAACTGTATCAGTTGAATTATAACCAACTACTTTTTGAATACCAATTAAATATTTAGTAGATTTAAATACCTTGACTAATTCCTCATGACCTGGTTCAAAGGGCAAATTACGATAGATATCTAAACCAATAGCTCTGGGATTTTTGGCTTTAAGTTTTTTCAACAATTCAGCCACAGTACCATCGCTAATATATCCCCGGTTTAAATATTTAATATCTAATTCATCAATGCCCACAATGACGATGCGAGGATCAGGGGGTTCTCTCGGTCGCCAACGCATATATTGATCAAATGCTCCCCATTCCCAATATTGTAATAAACCCAGCAGACGGACTATAATAACCAATCCAGCTATACTAGGGGTTGTAATCCAAACGCAGCGCCATTCCCAGAGAAAGGCTTTTAATTTTGCCCAGATCATAAAATTAATTCACAATTCCAAAATATACATAGCTAAAGGTTATAGAAAGCTACAAATTTTAGCGAATTAAATTTTGATTATCCTAGGGCTGAGTCATGGGAGAAGATGCCAATGAGCAGCAATCAAATAGATTGTTTTCGGCAATATTCCCTAGATTAACGGAGTTTAAAAGTTCTGCCCATTCTGTTTTAGCTGTGGGATTCTGATCCCGCAGTTGTGCCAAAGTATTGACTGATTCATTCCAAATACCATACTCTACATACAGTCTGGCTTTCTCTAAGGATTCTTCCTTAAATTCGGCTATTTTAGCGATTTGTTCAGGATTGAGATTGGTGCGTTCAATCCATCCTTGGATCATTTCGTCTCCTTCACGGTCATTAGGATTACAAATTACCATGAATTGCCATTGATATTTTTTGTTTGCTTCTACCTTAACAGTTTTTGGCATACTAACTTTCATAATTCCCGCATTTTGTACTAGGGGAAAGTTAGTTTCATAAACTATTTTTTCAGTGGCTACCTCAATCAGACGAAATTCCCCAGTCTTATTAATTGTTTTGGGGATATAAATATAAACTGTTGGGTTGGGTGCTAATGTTGTCACCACATTATTTGTAGGTGTTAAGGCTGTGAGTGAAATTTCACTCTCTTGTGAATTTTCTACTGTTTGTTGATGAGTAAAATCTTTAAATCCACAAGGAGCTTTTCTAGCACCTGTACCTGTGGTACGTGGAGGAGCGCCAACATTAGCTCCTGGTGGAAATTTAACACTGACTTGAAATGGGGGTTTGAACTGGGCTATACTTGCCGTCGGCAAACTGGAAACTATAAAGGCCGCAGTGGAAATACTGACCGTCAAAAATTTTGGTGTTGACAAATATTTTTTCATAGCCATAAGAATTACTTGTACCGATCTTATTCAAAAGTTACAGAGTCAATTCCAGATGTGAGAGTTTAATCTTATCTGTATCTAAAATAACACTACTTCTAGTTTTAGCATACAAGTAATGAATCGTGGCTGGTACAACAGGGCGTAAATAAACAAACCTTGGAAAAGTCTTGAAAAGCTTGTGCAATAAGCTTTTTAAATTTTTAATTTTGTCCTCCGGGACTAAGTAGGTGGACATAAAAAATTAAAGGTATGTAAAGAAAAGTAAAATCTCTCAAAACCTCTTCACTCTTCCCCTTTTGCTTCTTACCTTTTGCCTTGCCATAACGACAATTTTCAATGCTAACCTACTTAGTTTTTATTTTTGAGTTGATCAAATTCAGCGCGTACTTTTTGGATATCTTGCCACATGAGCCATTTGGGTGATCCCTGTTCTTTGGAAGGGTTACGCAGTAAGTATGAGGGGTGGAAAATGGGCATACATAAACGTCCTTCCCACTCTAACCATTGACCACGGATTTTCGTAATCGGGCGTTTGTCTCCTGTTAGACCTTTGACAGAGGTTGCACCTGTTAAAAGAATAATTTTCGGGTCTACGAGGCGAATCTGTTCTAATAAATATGGTTTACAAGCTGCTGCTTCTTCGCTGGTAGGTACACGGTTTTCCGGTGGTCTACATTTACAAATATTAGCAATATATATATCTGTTTCTGTACTTAGTTCTACTGATGCTAAGATTTTTTCTAGTAATTGTCCTGATCTACCAACAAATGGTAAACCTGTTTCGTCTTCATTTTTTCCGGGAGCTTCACCGATAATCATTATTTCGGCTTGGAGATTACCACGTCCGACTACAGCATGAGTCCTGGTTTGTCCTAATGGACAACGATGACAGATATTACAGTGTTGGGCTAATGCTTCTATGTTCTTATAAGTTCCCGGCGTAATGGGAATTTTACTACTGGTAGGAATTTGATCTTGTTGGTTCAAGCTAGATTGATCAAAAAGACTCAGTTGAGTTTCGTTCTGCATGGAATTGGGGAGGGTAACTGAAAATTTCAGTGTGTTGGCTGAGATGATTGGTTGGGTTTTATCAGGATAACAGATTTAATGGTGCTATTCATATTGCATGGCTTTGGCATAATCACCTAGAGCGTAACAGGTTAGTCTCAAACTGGCACGGGCTTTTTCTATGCTGCGACTATCTTGGAGCGATTGGGCGAGGATTAGTTGCTGTTCGTAGTAGGCGATCGCTTGGGTATATTCCCCAATCGCTTCATAGGTTATGCCCAGGGTATGTAAGGACTGTTCTTGACTTTGTTTATCGCCAATTTCTCTAGCAATTTGTAATCTTTCTTGATAATAATGAATGGCTTTGTGATAATTACCTAAAGCATAGCAAGCATTACCGAGATTTTTTAGCACCTGACACGCTGCACGATGATTATTTAGAGAACGTGCTAAGGTAACAAATTTTTCATAATAAGCGATCGCTTCTGGATAATTTTCTAGAGCGTAGTAAGCATTACCTAAATTTTTGAGAACTTTTTCTTCTCCCCATTTATCTTTGAGTGCCTGTAAAATTGCCAAGCTTTATAAATAAAATTCAATTGCTTTTGTAAAATTACCGCAAGCTTTATAAACTAATCCTAAGTTATTTAGTGCTGCAATTTGGCTGCGTTGATCTGATAATGATTGGGTAATTTTTAATTCTCTATTGAGACAAATAATAGCTTTGTCGTATTCATTTAGATGTCGGTAAGCATTACCTAAATAGGAAAGAGCTTGCATTTCTATCTTTTGATCTGGGTATTCTTTGATTAAAGATAGAGATTGTTGACAATAATAAATAGTTTTTTCATAGTTACTTTGGCTATAGGCAACTAATCCTAATAAAGTTAGTACCTGAGACTGTTTTTCTGTACTACCAATTCCTTGTAAGAGTTCTAGCGCAGTTTTTAATGACTTGATAGCAACATGAAATTCACCAGCTTTGTGTTCTTTAATTCCTTTTTGTGTTAATTGAGATACTACTAATAATTGTGCTTCAATTTCTTCTAAGGATAATGTTTGTGTTTTTATCTCTGATATAAATTTATGGGGAATAGTATCTTGATTTACTGATGGTGAATATACTGATGGTATTTCTATGTAAATATTTTCCGAGGTTATATTATTGGTATAATCTTCCCACATTGGATTTTCCTTGATCATTATCTATACTTTATAGCATTCCCACAATTATTATTGATATCTTCATATAGATAACAATTTTCATAACTGTTGCTATTATTTATCAGTATATAGGAATTGAGTGAGATTTATGAATTTATTTGTATAGAGAGAACATAGGCAATAGGTAATCAGGAATACCAAATTGAAATGAACTTGTATGGAATTACGGCTTTAGGTAGCTATTACCGCAGGGCGGAAGTCAAAAGTCAAAAGTCAAAAGTCAAAACGAACACGGTATAGGCTTTTCGGAGATTTATAATGCTTGGTTTATTTACGCCGTGCTGTACTATATTCTCACTAAGTAATATTATGGTTTCACCTTTTCCCTTAAGAAAGTTTCCTCTAAGAAAATTCTGGTGCATGGGTAAGGATACCAGAAAAATAAAGGATTTATGGCATGGAAATGACTTAATTTTCTTATTTTTTGCCAATTTCCTCTATCTAGAGTCATAAAAAAGCTATGAAAAAGTAACTAAGTAGTGATAATATCTGTTTGTAATGATGTTATGTACATTTGTGGTTATTATACTACTGAATAGCATAGTAGTTTCAATAAAGCGATAAATAAATTTGATGAGTGGTGTTTCTATGGATGATGTTTCTTCTAAGCTTATGGCAATTTTCCAAAATGTGAATGAGTGGCTGAAGTTTGCAGAGGCTAAAAATGGTATTCTTTTGGCTTTTTCTGGTGCCGCGATTACTGCTAGTATAACCATTTTGTCCACAGCACAAAATCTGCCTAATTCATTAAAAATTGGGTTATTGTTAACAACAATTATCCTTTGTATTTGTGCTTTAGTTTGTTCTTTGTCTTTTTTACCTAAAACAAATTTAGAGCGTGTTTTAGGGTTGCGACGTAACTTAAATCCTACTAATCCAGATAAAGATAATTTCTGGTTTTTTGGACATTTGCAAAAATATAAACCAATTGAATTGGTAGAAGCACTAAATAACCATTATTTTGATAGTAAATTAAATACACCTTACAAAAAAGAGTATCAAGATATTGCTGCACAAATTACTATTAATGCTGAAATTGCTTTTCTGAAATTTCGGCTTTTTACTTATGCAATATATTTTTTAATTGCTTCTATTGTGGTAATTCCCTGTTCTGTCTTGATAAGTTTGGTTGTTTATCGTCATTTATAATCAGTGAAGTATTTTATGTCATCTAGCAACAAAAAATTAACTGTAGTTCAACTTGATTTAGTTAAATCTTCAACTTTTACCTCTGAAATAGAAAAAAAAGGAGGAGTACATCTAACAAAACATTTTATAGAAAATATTAAAACCTTTGTTCAAAGTGCTTTTAATTCAGTAGTTGAGCATCCTGATGAAGCAGAAGAGATTCAATCCTGTGGTGGAGATGCTTATCGGATATCATTTAAAGATGTGAATAATGCTTATAAATTTGTGGAAAATTTTTGTCAATTGGTTAAAGACAATGATGATAAAGAACCTAACAAAGATAAACTAATATTTAGAATTGGTGCAGCAACAGGTACTATTAATTTTGATGATTCTGCTTTAGGTCTTGATAGAATAACAGGACATCATGTATTAGTCAGTGTTTCTAGACTTTTTACAGCAAATCCTCCTGGTTATTTTTTTGTTGATGAAGATACTTTTAATGCTTTTAATCAAGATATCCAAAATAAATTTGATCATGAATCAATTTTAATTCCAGGTAAAGATCATGAAGAAGATGAACCTATTACCGCTTATTGTCGTCAGATGTTTATATATTGTAACACAGGTAGTTCAGAAATAAAAGATACAAATGATATTGTTAATTATATTTTTGTTATTGTTACTCCTCATCCTAATAATAAAATGAATAAAAAATATTTTATAACGGCTGAATTTGCACAATTTCAAAATAATGATACTCTAATTAATACATTGGATAATAATGCAATTATATTATCAGTTAATATAGAAGAAGGTTATTTAGAAAATGAAATTATTTCTGTTGCTGTAAATAAAATTATCAATGAACTAGAATCAAAACCGAATATGAGTAATATTTTTAATCCTACACCAATTATTGAATTATTTTTACCTAATAACCTTTTAACTAAAGATTTTAGTATCCACAAAATTCATGAAGCTGGAGTTGAACAACCAGTTGCTTATTTATATCCTTTTACAGTACGTTCTTATGCTAGGTTTAGCAGCTTGAGGTCTAAAAATGAGTTGGAGTCTAAATTTAAAAAACTAAAAAAACTTATTGATAATACTAATGATGTAAATGAATTAATAAATAATATTGAATTAGAGGCATATTGTCATCTTATTCCTGAAGATAAATTAAAATTAAAACCCGATAGGTTCTATATAGATTACATTTCTACTGGTACTCCTTTGTGTTTGTGGACTAGGTGCAAACTTCAGGAATATAATAATACTATTAATGATGTTTATCAACAAGTTTTTAACATATCCAATAATAATTTTTGTAAAATATATGAAACATACCAGAAATTGTTGATTCTTAGACAAGAATGTTATCGAAAGCATAGAGAAAAGTTAATAGTAGGAGTATTGTTTGATCATGACAAATTACCAAAACAAATCAGCCAATTAACATCTCCTAATATGGCTAGGAAAATTTAAAAATCTCACCTTTATTAAAACTATTCACAAGGACAAACAACAATGACTGAACATCAAACAGAAAACAACTCACAAAATGACAAAGACTGGTATTTATTTTACGGTGATGGACAAAATCATCAGATAAATATCAAGGAAAAAATGAAATCTCCACCACCTTGGAGGAAATTCTTAGAAATTCCCAATGAAGACTTACCAAAAATTCAAAAACGATGGGAAGAAATTCAAAAATTAGCTAACTCTCCTGAAAATGCAAGAGGTCAAGAAAAGGGTAAAAGATTTCGCGTTTCTAGTCAACTAACAGCAGCAAATGATGATGATAGTAATAAAGACCATCCTAATATTAATAAAATCACAGTATTAGATGCTGTAAATGCTGCTATCTTATTAAGAAGACCGCTTTTAGTTACAGGAAATCCTGGATCTGGTAAAACTTCTTTGGCTTATGCGATCGCTCATGAATTAAAATTAGGAACTGTACTCAGTTGGCCTATTACTTCCCGTTCTACCCTCCAAGATGGATTATATGCCTATGATGCGATCGCTCGACTGCAAGATTATCAACTATCTAAAGACAATCAAACCCAAAATAAATTATTTGATATTGGCAATTATATCACATTAGGCGCATTGGGTACAGCATTTTTACCATCTCTTTATCCCAGGGTTTTATTAATTGATGAAATTGATAAAAGTGACATCAATTTACCTAATGATTTACTACATCTATTTGAAGAAGGTAAATTTTCCATCCCTGAATTAGTCCGTTGGGCTGATACTTCTCATACAGAAACATCTAAAATAGAAGAAAAAGCAGCTAAAACTGTAGAAGTTCGTACAGAAGACACAAACATTAAAGCTACAATTAACGCAGGTAGAGTACATTGTTCAGAATTTCCCATTATCATTATGACCAGTAATGGAGAAAGAGACTTTCCTCCCGCATTTGTGCGGCGCTGTTTACGGGTAAGAATGCCCGATCCTGATCCTGAATCTTTAAAAATTATCATTGGATCTCATTTTGATAATGATAGTTATGAAGAAACTAAAAAAGCAACAGATCAACTCATACAAGACTTTAGAGACAAAGAACCAACAGAAAGGGCAACAGATCAATTATTAAATGCTATTTATATGAGAAATAATCTTAATCCTGAATCTTTTACTGAAGATTTACAAGAGTTATTGTTTAAATCTTTATCTGACACAGATGAACAATAAAAATATCTCTTGTGGAACAGGCATCTTGCCTGTAATACCAATTTAATATGAAGCTGCACATAATCTGACCCCCCTGTAGTCCCCCCTTGCTAAGGGGGGACGGCGAAGCCGGGGGGTAATTTATATGCAACTTTACAAAGAAATGGTATAAAATATAAATATCAATAATAGAGGGTAAATAATCAAGAATTCTAAAACCATGAGTAAGCAATTTGACCAATTCATCACCACATTAGAAAAAGAATTAAATCTAACTGGTACAGAAATTGCCGAAATTCTCTGGTTAGCACAACAAACTTGTACTCATGTTCCTGTTGAAAAAAAACCAACTCCACAAGAAGAACCACAAACAAATAATGAACCTGAATATATACCACCACCACCCCCAAATAACACCCAAATAACTCCACCAATAATACCACCTGATGTTCCCATTTTTCCCAAAACATCAGATTCCTATCCCGATAGTGGTTTATCAATAAATATTCCTGATGTTTCTTCCCTTCCCTATCCCCGGAAAATTGCTAAAGCATTACGTTCATTAATTCAATATATTGCCTATGGTAAAGCAGTCTTATTAAATGAAAAAGCCACTGTTGAACTTATGGCAGAATTAAACGGTATTTGTATTCCTGTTCTTGAACAACGCACAGAATTAAAATTTGATTTATTATTCGTGATAGATAAAAGTGATTCTATGATTTTTTGGCAACGCATTATCAAAGAATTACAACAAATTTTCAAACATTATGGTATATTTCGCAATATTCAAACCTTTGGCATCTTCAAAGATAATCAAGGAAATATTTATTTAAAACAAGGAATAGGGAAAAAAAGATATTCTCCTCAACAATTAATTGATCCTAGTGGTCGGAGAATTATCTTTATAGTCAGTGATTGTGTTAGTGAAATTTGGCGTAATGATACAGCTTTTAATCTATTAAAGATTTGGGGAAAACATAATATTGTCGCCATTGTGCAAATGTTACCGGAAAGAATGTGGTTAAGAACTGCGTTAAGTTCTGGGGCAATGGTACAGTTAAAAAATTCAGCTTATACAGTTGCAAATAGTAATTTATCTATTCAAGAAATTTTAATTTGGGATGATATTAATTTTCAGCAATCCATCAAAGTTCCTGTTTTTAGTCTAACACCAGATTCTATAAAAACTTGGAGTAAAATGGTCATAGGAAAAGGAACTATTGGTGCAGGTGGTTTTGCCTTTGCAGACAAATTTGAACAAGAAAAACAACAACAAACACAAACACAAGATATACCTCAAATATCATTATCCAATGAAGATCGAGTATATCAATTTCGCATCAGTTCTTCACCTCTAGCCAGAAATTTAGCCAGTTTATTAGCATCTGCACCTGTAATTAATTTACCTGTGGTGCGATTAATTCAAAGAAATTTCCTAACTCCATCTGAAAAAATAGTTCATGTCATAGCTGAAGTATTTTTAGGAGGAATTTTAAAACCTACCAAAGAAATTACACCAGATACCCATCCAGATAATATTGAATATCGCTTTATTAATGAAGAAATAAGAGATATTTTCTTGCAAGATAGTTTGCGAACGACTTCCCTGGAAATAATTAATAAAATTTCTGAATATATTGCCAAACAGCTGGGAAAAAATCGCCAAGAATTTTATGCTTTACTTACAAAACCACAGGACTTAGAAAAACTCAAAAACGAAAAAAATATTCAAAACTTAAATTTTGAATATTTTGCTACTATCACTACTAAAGTTTTAAGGAGATTAGGAGGAGATTATAGAGCCTTTGCTAATGAAGTCGAAAAGGCTTGGAAAAAAACATCGCCTCCAGAAATTACCTTAGAACCATTTATATTTACCAATGCCACTATTTTAATTACCAAGAAATTTCCTTTTGAAGTCGCCACTATAGAACTGAAAAAACCACTTCTTAATATAGGAAAACCCCAATTAAATATTAAACGTCAACCACAACAAGCAGAGTATTTCCCAGAAAAATTAGGTGATCATCTCACCTTAGAAATGGTATCTATTCCCGGTGACACTTTTATGATGGGTTCTCCTCCACAGGAATTGGAACGCCGAAACAGTGAAAGTCCCCAACATACAGTAACAGTGCAACCCTTCTTTATGGGTAAATATCAAGTCACTCAAGCACAATGGCGATTTGTAGCTGAGTTACCCCAGGTAAACCGAGAACTTAACCCTGACCCTGCTAATTTTAAAGGTGATAATCGCCCTGTAGAAAGAGTTTCTTGGTATGATGCGGTGGAGTTTTGTACAAGACTATCAAATTACACGAAAAGACCCTACAGCCTACCCAGTGAAGCACAATGGGAATATGCTTGTCGAGCCGGAACAACCACACCATTTCACTTTGGCGAGACGATAACAACAGATTTAGCTAACTATGATGGTGACTACATTTATGGAGATGGAGTTAAAGGAGTTTACAGACAAGAAACAACAGAAGTAGGGAGTTTTGGAGTAGCTAACAACTTTGGCTTATACGATATGCACGGCAACGTCTGGGAATGGTGTTTAGATGATTGGCATGATAATTATAAAGGAGCGCCAACAGATGGCAGTGCATGGTTTGATGAAAACACTAATCTATTTGACAAGTCCAAGCCCGCTTTGCTGCGTGGTGGTTCTTGGGACAGCAATCCTGACATCTGCCGTTCTGCGTCTCGCTTCAATAATGTTAGGGACGAGCGCGCCCTCTTCGACGACGATATTCGTTTTCGGGTTGTGTGTGGGGTGGGGAGGACTTTGTAGCCCTTTATACTCTTGCTCTTTTGCCCTTTGCATTTTTTTCTTTACCCTTTTGTCGCCTTTGGCGACTCGAATTTTTTCGCTAAAAATGCTAGTTAATATTTTGTAATAAAATGAAAGAATTATCCGTTATTCAAAAGACTTATGATTTAATTAAATGGTATGTTGCTATTTTAGAACGTTTACCCAAGATTCATAAATTTACCTTAGCCGATAGAATCATCAATCAACTGTATAATTTATTAGAGGGATTAATTCAAGCTAAATATGCCAAAAATAAACTACCTCAATTAGAATCACTGAATACGCAATTAGACATTCTCCGCTATCAAACACGACTGTTACTTGATTTTGAATTGATTTCACTTCAAAGATATGAATATGCTATTAAACTAATGAATGAAATTGGTACAGAACTAGGTGGATGGATTAAAAAACAAAGATAAATTTAGATATTAGTTACAATAATACAAAAAATATCATGAAACGTTATGGCAATCTCTACCCGCAAATTATTAATTTTGAAAACATATTTTTAGCAGCACGTCAAGCCCAAAAAGGCAAGCGATTTAGGGATAATATTTTAGAATTTAATTATCACCTAGAAACTGAATTAATTAAAATACAAAAAGAATTAACCAATAAAACTTATCAACCAGGAAATTATCGAACTTTTCACTTGATTAATCCTAAAAGTCGCCTAATTTCCGCCGCACCCTATCGGGATAGAGTGGTTCATCATGCACTATGTAATATTATAGTACCCATTTTTGAGAAAACATTTATTGCTAATTCCTATGCTAATCGGTTGGGTTTTGGTACACATAAAGCCTTGAAAAAATTTACGAAATTTGCCCGTAATTATCGTTATGTACTGCAATGTGATATCAAAAAATATTTTCCCAGTATTGATCATCTAATCTTAAAGCAATTATTACGCCGTAAAATCAAATGTCCTGATACACTATGGTTAATTGATACTATTATCAATAACAGTAATGAACAAGAAACAGTAATTGATTATTTTTTAGGTGATGATTTACTCACTCCAGTAACTCGCAGACATGGACTACCAATTGGGAATTTAACTAGCCAATTTTTTGCTAACATTTACTTAAATGGCTTTGATCATTTTGTTCAAGAACAGCTAAAAATATCTAAATATGTGCGTTATGTGGATGATTTTGCCCTGTTTAGTGATGATCGAGAATTATTAGCAGAGGCTAGATTAGCTATAGAAGAATATTTAGCCCAGGAATTAAGACTGAAAATCCATCCGATTAAAAGTCAATTATTTGAAACTAAAGTTGGTGCTAGTTTTCTAGGTTTTAGAATATTTGCTGAACGAATTAGGGTCAGAAATAGCAATTTACATCAGGCCAGACGGAGATTGAACCGATTGCAAAAAGAATATGCTCAAGGTAAAATTGAATCACAAAAAATACATCAATCTATTCAAAGCTGGTTTGCTCACTTAGATCATGGTGATACATGGCAATTACGCCAGCAAATAACAGATATTTACTTTGCTCGTTTAATCGAGGGAGTAGAGAAGGGGTAGGCGAACCCGACTGCGTGGTGGTTCTTGGAACAACAATCCTAACAACTGCCGTTCTGCGTCTCGCAACAATAATGATAGGGACGAGCGCGACCACATCAACAACAATATTGGTTTTCGGGTTGTGTGTGGGGTGGGGAGGTCTCTTGACCGCGAGAGTCGGTAGGTGGGAATCTATCGAGAGTGCAACCAAAGAGTCCAGCCTATTCCTGTGATGTCGGTGATGATATCCAAAAATAAAACTGGGTTGGGTAGCTTGGTAGGTGTCAAAGCCGAACAGTTACCCAATTCTTATAAAGAAAAATTATGCCGCAAATTATCATTACACAGCAACAACGCACCGCCCAACAATTTACAGAACAATTAAATAATGAAATCAAACTAGAAATGGTATCTATTCCCGGTGGAGTTTTCCAAATGGGAACAGATAACGAAGAAATTGAAAGGCTGTGTAAAGAATATGATGTGGAATATTTTAAAGAGGAAAGTCCCCAACACGAAGTAACGGTACAACCCTTCTTTATGGGTAAATATCCAATTACCCAAGCACAATGGCGATTTGTGGCACAGTTACCCCAAGTGAACCGAGAACTTAACCCTGACCCTGCTAATTTTAAAGGTGATAATCGCCCTGTAGAAAGAGTTTCTTGGTATGATGCGGTTGAGTTTTGTACACGACTATCAAATTACACGAAAAGACCCTACAGCCTACCCAGTGAAGCACAATGGGAATATGCTTGTCGAGCCGGAACAACCACCCCATTTCACTTTGGCGAGACGATAACAACAGATTTAGCTAACTATGATGGTGACTACATTTATGGAGATGGAGTTAAAGGAGTTTACAGACAAGAAACAACAGAAGTAGGGAGTTTTGGAGTAGCTAAC
>JBJTUF010000213.1:0-3494 GCA_046080565.1 Cuspidothrix sp.
ATTTTATAGATAATTGTCGGGAATTAGTTAGAGAATTATTGAGATTATCTCCTAATAAGCGGAAGTATTATCAACGCGGTGAGAGAGCTATGAGGCTTATTCTGTCTGCATTTTAACTATTTTTGTCATCCCGTCAGATTAAAACTGCTTTAGAATTGCTAGGAGAAAAGGAAATTTTAGCACAAGTTGATATTGAATGGGTTGGTGCTTCTATAGGTAAAGGGGAAAGTATAAATACTGGTGAATGTGGTTTAAAAAATACAAGAGATGTTTTGCTTTCTAACCCTAAATTCTTAACTAGAAAAGTATTATTGATTTATGATTGGGATACTAAAAAGCCTAATGAAGACCATGATCAATTAAAAATCAGAACAATACCTCAACAAAAGAATAGAAAATTTAAAAAAGGAATTGAAAATCTATTTCCTGATCATTTATATGATGATTTATCTAGTGATCCTTTATTGAAAGAAAAATTTTATCCACTAAAAACTGAATATGGTGATTATGGAGAAGAAAGGGAAATTGAAGTATTTCAAAAAATGAAGTTTTGTATATGGATGTGTGAAGAAAGAAAACAAGCTGAGGATTTTGTTGATTTTAAGATCATCATTGATTTTATCAAAGATTGTTTAGGAACTGTTACTTATTAAAGGAAACTTTCAACCCTATCGCCTGTTATATAATAGGAACATGAGTAGTGATAGTAATGGGTAAATACTAATGAGTCCAGAACAAGAGTTATTAACAAAGTGGCGTTCCCTACCACAAGACAAACAAGAGGAAGTTTTAGAGTTTGTGGAATTTCTTTACTTCAAAAACTCTGCAAATAAACCTCCTTTGGGGGAACGTTTGCGACAAATTCGGTCTAAAATTGTTGCTGCTGGTAAGCCCTTATTAAATGAAGAGGAAATAGAACAGGAACTTGCCAGTCGCAGAGGTGGACTACAAGGTAGAGAAGAATGAAAATAACTTATATTGATTCAGGAGTGTTAATTAGTGCGACAAATGGTGTTGGTGCAATTGCTGAGAAAGCACTGGAAATATTAGGAGATTCCCAACGGGAATTTGCTTCTAGTGAGTTTGTCAAATTAGAGGTAAATCCCAAAGCAGTGTATAGCAAGCAAACTGAAGAAGCCCAATTCTATGAAGAATTTTTTAGCGATGTTACCTACTGGGCAAGCGATTTAACTCATATTGTTCAAGAGGCTTATAAAATTGCTTCCCAGTATGGTTTAGCTGCTATGGATGCGCTTCATGTAGCTGCGGCGTTATCAGTTGGTGCGGAAGAATTAATCACAACTGAGAAAAAAACAAAGCCTATGCACCGAGTAACTGGGATTAATGTCGTTTCTATTTTTGATTAATTACTAGAAGTAGATATGATTTTCAAATTAATCTATTTCTTCCTTTGCGTCTTTGTGCGAAACAGAAAATTTAACAATCCAAAAATAGGATAACCAATGAAAAAAATATTTCTAAAATGGCAACGTCAAACTAGAAAATTAGGATTTTTGGCAGCTATGATGGCCGTGAGTATGGTCGCTTTCATGATGCTATCATTCCCCTTAAATGCTCAAATTCCTAAATCTACAGAATTACGGGGAGTATGGTTAACAAATATTGATAGTGATGTTTTATTTGAGAGTAATCGTCTAAAACAAAGTTTACGAACATTACACCAACTCAACTTTAATACCGTTTATCCCGCCGTGTGGAATTGGGGATATACACTATATCCTAGCAAAGTTGCAGCTAAAGTCATTGGTAAATCAGTAGACCCTACCCCCGGACTCCAAAAGCGAGATATGCTCAAAGAAATAGTCACCGAGGGACATAAACAAGGTTTAACAGTAATTCCCTGGTTTGAATTTGGTTTTATGGCACCTGCTGATTCACTTTTAGCTAAAAATCGTCCTGCTTGGCTCACAAATCGCAGAGATGGCACAAAAATAGTTAAAGAAGGAACACATAACCGAGTTTGGTTAAATCCTTTTCGTCCTGATGTACAACAATTTATTCAAGATTTGATCGTAGAAATAGTCACAAAATATGATATTGATGGGATTCAATTTGATGACCATTTCGGCTTACCATCAGAACTAGGATATGATTCCTACACCACAGCATTATACAAGAAAGAACACAAAGGTAAACTTCCACCCGCAGACTTCAAAGATGCAGAATGGGTAAGTTGGAGGGCGAACAAAATTACCGCATTTATGAAGCGAGTATTTACAGCAATTAAAGCTAATAAAAAAGATTGTATCGTTTCCGTTGCTCCTAATCCCCAGCGTTTTTCCTACGAATACTTTCTCGCAGATTGGCAGAAATGGGAACGAATGGGAATAGTTGAAGACTTAGTTTTACAAATTTATCGTAATGATTTAAAAGTCTTTATCAGCGAATTAGAATATCCAGAAGTGAAACAAGCTAAAAGTCATATTCCCGTCAGTATTGGGATATTAACTGGTTTAAAAAATCGCTCAGTTCCCATGGAACAAATCACAACCCAAATAGAGAAAGTGAGACAGAGAAAATTTGCTGGTGTTTCCTTCTTTTTCTACGAAACCCTCTGGAACATGAGCCAGGAAAAACCCCAACAACGCCAACAAACATGGCAGAAAACTTTCCCCACAGCAACAGCTTATCCTAACTTATTAGCAGATTGGAAACCCTAGGTGATTGGTCATATCTCGTTCCCAGTCGGAGACTGGGAATGCTCTTAAGAGGCTCTGCCTCTTGTTTATATTGAAGGCAGAGCCTTCTGTAGTTCATTCCCATACTCTGTGTGGGAACGAGAGAAAAATTGGGGACTTTGAAATTCTGATTCCCCCATATCGGGGTTATAAAATTCATTTTATATGACTATTTATTTGTAACCAAAAGCAAATGCAATTTAGATTTTGTAACTAATTGATAATCGCCTATAAATAACTATTCTAACAATAATTTAACTGCCCTGATAATTACTTCTGGTTGGTCAA
The DNA here is from genome assembly GCA_046080565.1 of Cuspidothrix sp. Classification (GTDB taxonomy): domain Bacteria; phylum Cyanobacteriota; class Cyanobacteriia; order Cyanobacteriales; family Nostocaceae; genus Cuspidothrix. Next base: position 2,988 of record JBJTUF010000213.1, read on the forward strand.
TCCAAACAAAATGACCGCTATTTTCTGCATTAATTTGAATACAATTAGTTGACAAATTGAGTAATTCTATATGAATTTGTTCACGTAATTTATTTGCTGATTTTAAAGGTATAAAGGCAGTAAGGAGAGAAGGTTTAAAAAAAGACTTAGCCTTAATACTGACAATAGGCAAATTTTGGAAATTATTAGCACAGCATAATTGACTACTACTAGCAGCTAAATTGATAATTTCCTGAGTCATAGTCAACCAATGTTTAGGACGACAAAAAGAGCGTTTAACTAATTGCAAGGATGAAACTGAACAATTACGCAATTCTGGTTTAATTAGTTCAAATATACCGATTTTATTCATAACTCTAATTAACCCTAAACTCTGACAGGAGGACAAGATAGCTAGAAGCTAGAGAGAGCAAGCTTCATAGCTCTTTGCCCTTTGATGTAATCCTTCAACCGATAGCGGCTAAATTGCATTAATTCTTCTATAGTTTTTTGGAACATTTGATGTAC
>JBJTUF010000214.1:0-5977 GCA_046080565.1 Cuspidothrix sp.
CTTGGGGTACATCAAATGTTCCAAAAAACTATAGAAGAATTAATGCAATTTAGCCGCTATCGGTTGAAGGATTACATCAAAGGGCAAAGAGCTATGAAGCTTGCTCTCTCTAGCTTCTCGCTATCTTGTCCTCCTGTCAGGCAAACAGCAATTCGAGATGCTGAGGAACAGCTTCAGCAGTTTGCTCAAAGGGCGGATTTTAGTGAAAAGATGATACTGGCGTTTGACACATCACCAACAGGTTTTCAGGGTGCTTGGGCAAATGGGGTGAAGAATGTGGGATTGAAGGCAAAAGATGATTCAGAAATAGTTGTCTTTATTGATCCATCTGTTTCTGATTATCAAACTCTACAGGTGGGAGTTGTAGAGGGGGTAGAAGCGATCGCTCTTAACCCCAATCAAGACGGTATCAAACAAGTCACCGCAGTTTTACGACAGCATCCCGAAATTACCACCATTCATATCGTTTCTCATGGTGCGCCGGGATGTTTGTATTTAGGAAATAGTCAACTGAATTTAGATAATACCAGTAAATATGCTGATTTATTACAGCATTGGCAAAGCAAAAGTATTTTACTTTATGGGTGTAATGTGGCTGCTGGAGATGCTGGGGAAGAATTTATTCGCAAGTTACATCAGATTACAAAAGCAAATATTAGCGCGTCTGCAACAAAAACCGGAAATACAGCTTTAGGAGGAAATTGGGAGTTAGAGGTTAATATTCCAGTTACAGAAGGCAAAAAATCTGTAGCTTTAGCTTTTTGCCCAGATGTATTAGCAGCATACAGTGGTATTTTGCCACTGAATGAACCCTATTTAGTTTCAGACATCAATGCAACCACCTACAGTTCTAATCCCAGCAGTTTTATCAATGTTGGGGGGATTCTCTACTTCACTGCTAACAATGATACCGATGGGCTTGAACTATATAAAGCTGACCCCAGTACAGGAGTTGTCAGCCTCATTGAAATTAATCCGGGTAGCGGCAGTTCTTATCCCTACAATTTAACCAATGTCAATGGTACTCTCTACTTCACTGCTTATACTGTCACTAATGGCTATGAACTGTGGAAAATTGACCCAACAACAGGTAAGCCTGTAGTTATTGAAATTAATCCGGGTAGCGGTAGTTTCTCTCCAACTAACCTAACCAATGTTAATGGAACTCTCTACTTCACTGCTTATACATCAGCTAATGGCTATGAACATGAACTATGGAAGATTGACACCACCACCGGAACTCCCAGCGTTATTGATGTTGTTTCCGGTAGCGGTAGTTCTTATCTCTACAATTTAACCTATCCCTACAATTTAACCAATGTCAATGGTACTCTCTACTTCACTGCTTATACATCAGATACAGGACATGAATTATGGAAACTAGATGCAACTACAGGTAAACCTGTTTTCCTCAAAGACATTCAAGTTGGTACTGGTAGTTCTAACCCCGGAAACCTGACTTACAGTAATGGCACACTTTACTTTACTGCTGATAATGGCATTAATGGCGTAGAACTTTGGAAAAGTGATGGTACTGCTGCGGGTACAGTTCTCGCTAAAGATGTCAATGGACGTACTTTAAGTTCCAGTCCTAATAACCTCATAGATGTTAATGGCGCACTTTATTTTATAGCCGATGATGGTATAAATGGCTCAGAACTTTGGAAAGTTGACCCCACAACAGGCAACCCAGTATTATTAGAAATAAATCCGGGTATTAACGGTGCAAATATCAACTATTTAACTAATATCAATGGCACTCTTTACTTCCAGGCTTCTGATGATATCAATGGTTCTAAACTGTGGAAAATAGGAACTAATGGAACTCCCACACGCATTGATTTAGGTGTTGGTAGTTCTTATCCAGATAATTTAACCAATGTTAATGGTACACTCTACTTCACCGCTTACGATTACAATGGTGCAAATTATGTAGGTACTGAACTGTGGAAAATTGATCCCATTACAGGTAATCCAGTTGCTATAGATATTGTTGCTGGTAGTGGTAGTTCTTATCCCAGTAACTTAACTAATGTGAATGGAACTCTGTTTTTCCAAGCTTATAACAGTGTCACTGGTTATGAATTATGGAAATTAGATAATACAGGAAATCCTGTTTTAGTTAAGGATATTAGAACTGGAAGTAATAGTTCATCACCGAGTAATCTATTTAATGTTAATGGCACACTTTACTTTACTGCTGATAATGGCATTAATGGCGTAGAACTGTGGAAAAGTGATGGTACTGCTGCGGGTACAGTTCTCGCTAAAGATGTCAATGGACGTGCAAATAGTTCCAGTCCTAATAACCTCATAGATGTTAATGGCACACTTTATTTTATAGCCGATGATGGTATAAATGGCTCAGAACTGTGGAAAGTTGACCCCACAACAGGCAACCCAGTCTTATTAGAAATAAATCCGGGTATTAACGGTGCAAATATCAACTATTTAACTAATATCAATGGCACTCTTTACTTCCAGGCTTCTGATGATATCAATGGTTCTAAACTGTGGAAAATAGGAACTAATGGTAGTCCCACACGCATTGATTTAGGTTCTGGTGGTTCTTATCCATATAATTTAACCAATGTTAATGGTACACTCTACTTCACCGCTTACGATTACAATGGTGCAAATTATGTAGGTAATGAACTGTGGAAAATTGATCCCATTACAGGAACTCCCAGTGTTATAGATATTGTTGCTGGTAGTGATAGTTCTTCTCCCAGTAACTTAACTAATGTGAATGGAACTCTGTTTTTCCAAGCTTATAACAGTGTCACTGGTTATGAATTATGGAAATTAGATAATACAGGAAATCCTGTTTTAGTCAAGGATATTTATTCTGGAAGTAATAGTTCGTCACCGAGTAATCTATTTAATGTTAATGGAACTCTTTACTTCACAGCAAATGATGGTACTAACGGTGTAGAACTGTGGAAAAGTGATGGTACTGCTGCGGGTACAGTTCAGTTAGAAATTTATCCTGGTGCGAATAGTCCCAATATTACTAACTTTGTCAATGCTGGTGGTGTTCTGTACTTCACAGCTAATAATGCCACAAGTGGTACAGAATTATGGCGAATTAATTCCACTACAGGTAATCCTGAACTTTTAGATATTAATTCTGGTAGTGGTAGTTCTTATCCCGACAATTTAACCAATGTTAATGGTACTCTCTACTTCCAAGCTTACGACCCTACTAATGGTTATGAACTCTGGAGAATTGGCACGAACGGAACACCCACATTAATTAATCTTGGTAATGGTGGTTCTAATCCAGACAATTTAACTAATGTCAATGGTACTCTTTACTTTCAGGCATATACTCCCACTAATGGCTATGAACTGTGGAAGATAGATTCCACCACAGGAACTCCCAGCGTTATTGATATTGTTTCTGGTAGTGGCAGTTCTAACCCAGGAAACTTAACCTATAGCAATGGCAAACTTTATTTTACTGCTGATAACTTTACGCAAGGAGTAGAACTTTGGGCTGTTGAAGTTAACAGTGTCAATACTGTTGGAACTGTAGCTAAAACAGGGAACGAAGACCAAGTTATTACTTTTTTAGCCACTGACTTTTCTAGTGTTTTCAGTAGTAGTGGCGGTACATCTTTAACAAAGATTCAAGTAGTTCAATTACCAAGTAATGGCACACTCAAACTGGGGACTAATAACGTTACAGCAAATCAAGAAATTGCTGTAGCAAACTTGGGTAATTTAACCTTTGTTCCTAACGCTAATTATAATGGAACTGCTGGTTTTACTTGGAATGGTTCTGATGGTACTGCTTATGCAGCTAATCCATCCAATGTTATCTTCACTATAAATCCAGTCAATGATGTACCCACATTAGTTATTCCCATTACTGATGTCAATATTTATAGCAATCGTTCCTCTAATTTCACGCTTTCAGCTAATGTTTTTCAAGATGTAGATTTAGGTGATTCTCTCACCTATTCTGCCACCTTAGCTGATGGTAGTGCTTTACCTGCTTGGTTAACTTTTAATGACCGAACTTTTAGTGGTAATGCCCCCATTGCCAGTGCTGGACAATATCAAATCAAAGTGACAGCGACTGATAAAAGTAATGCCAAAGCCACAGATAATTTTGTTTTAACTGTTATCAATAGTGCGCCTACTTACATCAATCTTAGCAATAGTACCATTCCTGAAAATAGTGCTAATAATACTTTAATTGGTACTCTCAGTTCAGATGATGCTAATACTAACGACACCCACACTTACACATTAATTAATGATGGGGGTGGAAGGTTTGCACTGAATGGTAATCAAATAGTTGTGGCTAATAGTAGCTTACTGGATTATGAAACAGCTACACAACATACTATTCGAGTTAGAACAACTGATAGTAGTAACTTATCCTACGAACGAGATATTACGATTTTTATCTCCAATGTAAATGATGCTTTAGCGGGTGTTTTATCTTTCACTAACCCAACTTACAGTGTTAATGAAAATGGAACTGCTGTCGCGGCTGTAACTATTCAACGCACTAACGGCGCTGAAGGTTTTGTGAGTGCAAATATATCTCTTAGTAATGGTACAGCAACCTATCCTGATGATTATAATGGGACATCTATCTCAGTTCTTTTTGCTAATGGAGAAACCAGCAAAACTGTAACTATTCCTTTGGTTGATGACACAATTTATGAAGGGAATGAAACTCTAAATTTAACCTTAACTAATCCTACAGGTGGTGCGACTTTAGGGACTCAAACAACAGCAACCCTAACTATCATTGATAATGATTTACCGACTATTTCTTTAGGGGTTTCTCCTGCAAGTGTGACAGAAGACGGTGCAACTAATCTGGTTTATACTTTCACCCGCACAGGTAATACAGTTAATCCTTTAACGGTTAATTTTAATGTGGGTGGTGGTGCAACCTTTAACAACGACTATACCCAAAATGGGGCAACTAGCTTTAATGGCACAAGCGGAAGTGTGACTTTTGCTGCTGGTGCTAATACAGCAAGTTTAACTATTGACCCAACCGCAGATACTATTTTTGAAGCTGATGAAACAGTTAGTTTAACTCTTGTTTCTAATGCTAATTATAGTATTGGAACTGCTGGGACAATTACTGGCACGATTACTAATGATGATGTTAATGCTGGTGTTCTGTCTTTTAGTTCTCCTCAATTTAGTGTTAATGAAAACGGCACTACTGTTACTGCTGTTACGGTAAATCGTACAGGAAATAGTACAGGTTCAGTGAGTGCAACTATTAACCTAACTAATGGTACAGCCACAGCAGGAAGCGACTATAATAATACTCCGATTACAGTTAACTTTGCTAATGGAGAAGCCAGTAAAACCGTTACTATTCCCATTGTTAACGACACCCAATTTGAAGCAGATGAAACCGTTAATTTAACCTTATCTAATCCTACTGGTGGTGCAACATTAGGAACGCAGACAACAGCCACATTAACCATCATTAATGATGATTTACCCCAACCAGGAACAATTAGCTTAAATAGCAGCACCTATACAGTCAATGAAAACGCCACAGCGAGTATTACTTTAATTCGTACCGGGGGAAGTGATGGTGCTGTAAGTGTGATTTTAACCCCCAGCAATGGTACAGCAACAGCAGGAAGTGACTATACAAATACACCAATTACTGTTAACTTTGCCAACGGAGAAACCAGTAAAACCGTTACTATTCCCATCGTTAATGACGACCTAATAGAAGGCAATGAAACAGTTAACTTAACCCTAACTAACCCCACTAATGGGGCAACAATAGGAACGCAAAATACAGCGACTTTGACTATAGTAGATAATGATACTTCTCCAGGAGAATTAATTTCTGAAAACCTGCCCATTGCCAGTTATACAGCTAGTAGTTCTTGGACTTCAGAAGGAGCATTACCAGATAAGGCATTTGATGGTAGTGCATTAACATCGTGGAACTCTGGAAACTATGCTAGTCAATGGATTG
>JBJTUF010000215.1:0-23272 GCA_046080565.1 Cuspidothrix sp.
TAAGAAGTTATTACTTTTAGCTTTGGCGTTTTTTACTCCCAAGGTGTCGCCATAAATAATATTATCAATGGGTTCATCTTTAATCAGTAAATCTGCACAACAAATAGCATAGGATTCGGGGTTATATTCTTGCCCAAATAATCCTAAGTTAGCTTGGGGATTCTGATTTTTAATATGTTCTTCTGCTACTGATAACATTCCCCCTGTTCCGGCTGTGGGGTCATAAATAGAACGATAAATACCTTGTTTAAAGACATCTTGTTCATCACAAAAAACCAGATTTACCATCAGGCGAATTACTTCACGGGGTGTAAAGTGGTCTCCCGCTTCTTCGTTGGCCTGTTCATTAAATTTTCTCACCAGTTCTTCAAATAAATAGCCCATTTGCAGGTTAGAAAGTTTCTCTGGTGATAAATCTATTTCTGGTTTACAAAGTTCTTTAATTACGAAATATAAGCGATTACTTTCATCGAGTTTTTCTATTTCCGCATCAAAATCAAACTTTTCAAATATATCTCGCGCTCTGGGGGAGAAACCATTGATATAATTACGCAAGTTACTCGTAATGCCGTCCGAATCACTCAATAAACTGACATATTGGGGAATATAGTTAGATTCTGTGGATGAGGTGTCAGATTTATTAAATGTGAATTTACTAAGATTATATAAAGGTTGGGTTCTATCTGTACCAGTGGCAACTTTGGCGATCGCTTTTTCTAATGCGTCTCCTTTTATCCCCATTTTCTCATATTTTACCTGGGCTTCTAATACAGCTTTTTTAGTTGGTTCTAATACCGCATCTAGCCGCCGTAACACTATCAAAGGTAACATCACCCGCCGATATTGGGGAGGGCGATAAGGTCCCCGAAGTTTGTCCGCAATACTCCAAATCAAACCGACTAACTCTTGATGATTTGTATTTCCTGTAGTTGTCACCATAATAATTTTCTGTATTTGAGTAAGTCAGTCTACTTAAAAAAACGTGGTGCGGGCATCTTGCCCGCTAAATCTATACCTAATCTCTTCAAAACTCTGTATATTTCTCTCCCTATCCCCCAAACCCTTAGGGAGTAGCCGTAGGAGATGCCGTCGGTGATTCTGTAGGAGTAGGATTAGAAGCTGCGGCTTTATTGATTTCGTCCTTATACTGAGCCGGTGCTAAAGCTGTGGCACTATCAAATAAAGGTCTGGCTTCATCCATCTTGCCTTGTTGCTTAAACAGCATTGCCTTTGCTAACACAGGACGAAAATCTTGAGGATCTTTCTTAATTGCTTCATCATAAGTAGAGATAGCTTTATCATCATTCTTTTGAAAAGCATATACACTACCTAAAAGTACCTTTACCGCAACTACATCCACACTACCCGATTGAATATTATTGGCCTGATTAGCAGCAGCTAAACTTTCTTGTAATACCCCAATAGCGGCTTCCGGGCGCTTTTCACTTAATTGTAAACTTACCATTCCCTGTAAAGCCTTCAAATCACCAGGTTTTGTAGTTAGAATAGTCCGATAGGTTTGGGCTGCCCCCTCCTTATCACCAATTTGTTGTTTGGCTTGTGCCAATAAAACCGCATATTCTGTTTGTTGGGGATTGAGTTTAGATAGTTTTTCCAAAGGTTCAATGACAACTTGAATATCAGTCGGTTTCACTTCCCCAGGATTTTTTTGTCTTAACAATTCCAAACGTGCTTGTAAAAGTCCCTTGAGTGCAGTTTGATTTTCTGCATCTTTTTGTAAAACTAATTCATAACCCCGAACTTGATCTTCCAGTTTTGACTTTTGTTCAGACGAAGATACTTTATTGTCTTCAGCAGCCTGATTTTGTGGTGATATTTTGGTTTCATTCAATGAACCAATTATGGGCATCACAGAAACTCCCACAAAAGCCACAGCAGCCAAAATTAACACTACTCTAATTACCCAGCGATTACGCGATTCAGACACAATATTATTTTGCTCCTAAGAGGGTGTTTGAAAAGTCCCTCATAGTGTATCAAATATTTTTAAATCCCCCTAAATCCCCCTTAAAAAGGTGGACTTTGACTCTAGTTCCCTCTTTGCTAAAGGGCATTAGAGGATATCTGTAAGTGCCTAAAATCACAACCTAAAACTTTTGAAACATCCTCTAAATGGTGATGAAATAAATTGCAAAGTTAAAAAATTCCAAAACTTTGCGGAATACGGTCATTTGTCTGTGAATTTTATAACAAATAAGTATCTATCCTGATAAAGTAAGTGATGACTTTAGGAAGACCCGTCAGAATTATAGCTATGCTATGCTTCCGATAGCGTAGCCTGGTATTAGCTATAACTGGATTAAAGACGCTAAATTACGCATTTAGTGTATAAATGTGAGATTTTGCGTCTTTAAGTTTCTAGAGAGCATCCTAGAGTGGACAGATTCAAAGGAAATATACTTTAATCAGCCACACAGTTGCTCATTTCATCTGTGTTGATAAAATCCCAAAATGGGATATGTTTTGTGCCGCAAGGAGTTTTTATGAATTCCGACCTGATGCCGTCTTCTGAATCCGCCAATTCCACAACCTCTAACCAAGGTGTAAAAGAAATGGAATCCCCTACTAATGCTAATACATTAGTAGACCAGTCTTCTGAACTGGAAAATTCCATCATTGACTCTGATAAGCCTGACTCTAATGCACCTTTAGCTAATCGAGATCAACCAATTCCACCGCCTAGTGAACCCACTCAGTACCGAGCTATAGGGTTAATTCGGGGATGTTACCATGCTAGTAGTGAACAGTTTACCCAAGGAACACTAATTACTACAGATGGGGTTGAACTCAATGCTGTCCTTTTAGGTCGGATTATGAGTTTAGTCAAAAATCATTTAGACCTAGAGAAAGAACATCTATGGGTAGTTTATCCCCGCACTAGACAGGAAAATGATGCTTTGCACCTGCAAATTGTTGGTGTTTGGGAACCAGAAAATCTAGCCAAGCATGGACTAGATGAAGATAACCAAAATTCAATAGCGGTGTCTAATAGCACTGGTGTGGCGTTAGCCATTCATCCAAAACCTTCATCAGTAGTCCCTGATGGTGGTTTTTCTGTGCGTGGTGAGGTAGTTTACCAGTCTTTTGACGAAAAGAGTTTAGTTGTCAAAATTAAACAAGCTCCGCGTAAACCTACCGATAAAGCTAAATATTTTAAGTTGAAACTCAAGGGCGTATTAACCACCAAAGCTGTGGGTAAGTTCTGGGACTTCAATGTTAAACGGGAAGATGACGCATTAGTAGTAATTAATGCTGAAGCGATCGCTGATTTACCCAAAAAACGGAAACCACCCTTTAAAGGAGCGCCTCGTGGTGCTGCTGGTGGTGGTAGAAGGCCATTCCCCCCCAGACGTAATGGAGAAACCCCACGTCCCATTAGAAAGACTGGTGGCGATCCCACAGTCATCACCAAACCCATACCCAAAACTCCCACTCCCATGCCAGTGAAAAAGCCTAAACCTGCTGGGGATTAGGTGATTGGTAATTGGTAATTGGTAATTGGTGATTGGAAAAAACTATTACCCATTACCCATTACCCATTACCCAATCCTAAAACTCTGTCCAACGGTCTTGGGGTAAAAACGAACGTTCCATCGGAATTGGGGCAACTGGTTCAGTTAGGGTAAATATCCCTTCGGAAATCCATTGTTTCAATTCCTGGGCTACTTTTCGGGACAGAAATAAACTGGCTAAAGATGCTACTCGTACCGTTCTACCTTCAATAGTGATACGTCCAGATTTAAGTTGGGCGTAACTTACTAAACCGAAGGTAGGACGGACACGACGAGGAATAGAAAAATCTACAATAGGTGCTACTAAGTCTTTATCTTGCACCGCACAGCGTTCTACCACACCAGCATTTAAAACTGGCAATGGTACACCTATCCCCATCATTAAAGATGGCCCATAGCTTTTAAAATAACACCCTCGTATCCATCGTGGATCCATTTGTTTAGCATCACCAATTAGGGCTAGGGTTGCCGATGGTCCAATAGGTGTCCGATTTTCTAACCGCTTTTGCAAGGGAAAATGTTGTGTCCCTTCCCAAGCAACATAACCAATACCCCCAGCAAAAAAAATCCTTGTCCCAATACCAACAAGTTGTAAGTCGGGGTCATTAAGGAGAGGTGACAGCGAACCGGGGTTAGAATAAACTGCATTTCCTAAGCGTGGTTGCAATGGACCTAGATAGGTGTGAAGTGGGCGATCGCCTCCATTCACGCCAACAATAAAATTTTGATAAAGATTACGGGGATTAAATAAATAAAACTGATTGATAGTGTCACGGGTAACAGTAGTTTCAAATGTCGCTCTAGGGTAGCAATCCGTAACCTGACCGATGGCGCGGACTTGAATAGATTTACCCGCAATTAAATCCTCAATTACGTGACCTCCACCACGTTCTCGAACCTCTTCCCCATCTAAGGAGTCAACGGGACAACTAGCACCCAAGTACAAATCTACCGCCCCAAACCCAGAGTAAGCTGGTACTCCATCTAACCAGCAACGGCGAATTTTAATTGGTGGGTCGGTATGACCTAAGTTAATAACTGCACCACTTGATTCCATTGGTTCAAATGTACCAGTGGTAATGACATCTACCTCTTTAGCAGCTTTATTAACGCCAATTTCCGCAACTCGCGCTTTTAATTCTTCAGCCGTCCAGACTACCGCCCGTTTGAGGCTAATTTTTTCATTAATTTCCGCAATTGTTCGCATTTTTTATATAACTAACGTTATGCCACCGCTATCGGCAGAATCATAATTCATTAAGTACCTAAGCAAAATCAATTGAAAACTTGGGAAAACAATATAAATCTGAAGTATCTCTTATCTGTCACCTGTCACCTATTTTAGGCTTAACCACTAATACTGAACAGTTAGCTTCTTCCATAACTTGACTACTAACAGAACCTTTGACAATTCGTTTCATCCCAGTTAAACCACGGCTACCAATCACAATTAACTCAGCTTTATAGATATTAGCTAGGCAAATAATTTCCTCTGCTGGATCACCACTCACCACTTCTAATTCACTTTTGAATAATAATCTTGATTGGTAAGCTTGCAACTGTTTCTCAAATTGCAAATAGGAAACCCTAGATGAGTTTGATTGGGGAACATCTGCCGATTTTTGCGGTTCTTCCTCTGATGTAGGAATGACATGACAGAGAATAATCTGACTATCTGATGATAGTAACAAATTCTCTAAAGTCTGAATGACTCTTTCCGTAATGTCAGAGCCATCCAGAGCTACCAAAACAGTATTTAGCACCACTCCTGTCTCCTCAAAAAAATGTTCTGTAAAGGTTTATCGGCAAGCTATGTGGAAACACGATAGGATGAATGACGATAGAGGAGTCATTTTTGCACGTATACCTACAGAGTAGGAGAGAAATAATATCATGTTTTTACAAAATTTTGCTTGTTAAGCTGTTGGTAACTGTAATTACTCCTTGACTCTGAGTTTAACGGAATCAGCATGGGAAGGTAAACCTTCTGTAGTTGCTAAGATGTCAATGGCAGATGCCACTTTTTCTAATGCAGTTTGGGAATATTGGATAATACTAGAGTGTTTTAAAAATGTTTCTACCCCTAAAGCGGAAGCATAACGGGCTGCACCGGAGGTAGGTAAGGTATGGTTAGGCCCTGCCAAATAGTCGCCTACGGCTTCTGGTGTGGAATTACCGAGGAAAATTGCCCCAGCATGGCGAATATGGTTAATTAAAGCCCAAGGATCGGCAACTTCTAATTCGAGGTGTTCTGGTGCAAACTCGTTAGAAAGTTCTGCGGCTGCTTCTAGGGATTCTACCACCACGATTAGACCATAATGGGCGATCGCCTTTTCCGTATCTATTCGTCGAGGGTGATCTACCAATTGCCTTTCTACTTCAATTTGTACTTTTTTCGCCAAACCAGCATCCGTTGTGATCAAAATCGCTGCGGCCATGGGATCATGTTCAGCTTGGGCTAACAAGTCAGCCGCCACATATACAGGATTAGCTGTTTCATCAGCAATTACTAGCACTTCGCTAGGCCCTGCCAGAGAATCAATACCCACTGTGCCATAAACTAATTTTTTAGCCAAAGTGACATAAATATTACCAGGGCCAGTAATGACGTTAACCTTAGGGATAGTTTCTGTACCATAAGCTAAAGCAGCGATCGCTTGAGCGCCACCAATACGGTAAATTTCCTGAACTCCTGCTTCTTGGGCAGCTACCAAAACCGCAGGATTAATAACTTTACCGCCTCTTGCAGGTGTTACCATAACTACACGAGGTACACCTGCCACTTTCGCCGGAATGGCATTCATTAACACTGTACTCGGATAACAGGCCCGACCACCGGGTATATATAAACCTGCTCGGTCTACAGGGGTGTAACGTTTGCCTAAAACTACCTCATCATCTCCAAAATGTACCCAACTTTTGGGAACTCGCTGACGGTGAAAAGCCTCGATTTTTTGGCAAGCCAGGCGAATGGACTGGAGTAAATCCTTGGATACCTGTTGATAAGCTGCATCCAATTCTGATCCTGTTACCTTAAGTTCTTCTGATTTGAGGGTTTGGTGATCAAATTCCTCTGTATAATGTAGTACAGCTTTATCACCTTGGCGCTTCACCGCTTGCAACACTTCACGCACTGTTGCTTCTTTGTGAAGAACCTGTTCATCCTGGGTACGTTCGCAGATCCGTTGTAGTTCTGATCTAACGTCTGTTTGCTGAGTAATGATTCGCAGCATGGAATAATAATAATGCCAATTTTTACAATTATTGTGATCCAAGAACCAGCTAGGCTGTTGACCTACTATTACAACATCGCGTCAGTAGAAAATTAATTCAAAATAGCTAAAAAGCCCAATATATAAGCCTTTTGCCTTTTGATTTTCGACTTTTGACTTTCGCTGTGCGGTGCTAGGGTAGGAAACTGAATTTGATTCTCTTCTCTAGCTTAACCTGGATTTTTTTTGATACTACTTTATAAAACTCAAGCAAATCAGGAAACTTCCTACTCTGTATCTGTTAAATTTCAGGGTATCGCTTTCCTTATTTGGTGGTTTATTGGTGAATAGCCTATTTTAATCTATTTATCAACTCTCAACATCAACCTTTAGATAACAACCGACCATCATCCGTCACCCACATAAAATTTTTTTTGTCAGAAATTATAACATTAGCAAAATTCATGCTATATTTATTAAACCTAGTAGTGTGTGTACATAATTAATAGTCTTTTTGGGAATTACTGTGGCGAATACAAAGTCTGCTCTTAAACGCGCCCAAATCGCAGAACGTAACCGGCTGCGTAATAAAGCATATAAATCAGCAGTAAAAACGCTGATGAAGAAATACTTTAGTTCTGTAGAAGCTTGTGTAGCTAATCCGACACCAGAACTCAAGCAAGAAGTGGAAGCAAGAATGTCTGAAGCTTACAGCAAAATTGATAAAGCTGTGAAAAAAGGCGTACTTCATCCCAACAACGGAGCTAGGAAAAAGTCAAAATTGGCTCTTAAACAGAAAACCCTCTCCGCTTAGTTAATAGTCAGTGGCGAGTGCTTAACAAACCACTGACCATCAACTACAAAACAAGCTATGCAACTGATAGATACCCACGTACACATTAACTTTGACATTTTTCAGCCAGATTTAGCAAACGTTCGCGCTCGATGGCAACAAGCAGGGGTAGTACGATTAGTACATTCCTGTGTTCACCCGCAAGAATTTGTGAGTATTAGCCAAATAGCACAGCAGTTTCCAGAACTGAGCTTTGCTGTAGGGCTACATCCCCTAGATGCCCATAAATGGGATGATCAAACAGCTAACGAAATCAAATCTTTGGCCAGTTCCCATCCTCAAGTAGTCGCCATAGGTGAAACAGGAATGGATTTCTACAAAGCAGATAACTATGAGCATCAGCATCAAGTATTTGCATCACAATTAGCGATCGCTTGTGAATTAAACTTACCAGTGATCATCCATTGTCGTGATGCCGCATCGGCAGTGCGAGATGTATTGCAAAAATGGCGGGATTTGTATGGAGAAAAATTACGTGGTGTCATGCACTGCTGGGGAGGAACACCAGAAGAAACCCAATGGTTTTTGGATTTGGGATTCTACATCAGCTTTAGCGGTACTGTCACCTTCAAAAATGCTCAAACCATCCAAGCATCTGCGGCAATGGTAAATAGCGATCGCCTACTCATAGAAACAGATTGCCCTTTTCTCTCACCTGTCCCTAAGCGCGGTGAAAAACGTAATGAACCAGCCTATGTTCGTTATGTAGCGGAACAAATAGCAAAACTACGAGGAGAAACTATTGAAGAAATTGCCCAGAAAACCACTGAAAATGCTTGTAGATTATTCGGTCTAGCATTATAAATTTCAAATCCATCTGTGAAAATTCATTCTGATTCAATCAAGAAGATGCTTCTGGAAGAGAAAAATGTGCTAAACTTATTGTCCGAACTAGGGGCTTTGATGAAATGATGGTGTTGTACCGAAATCATCAAAATTACCTATATATCCATATCATAGTATTGCTTCCAAAACATTTAGCTTAAGCCATAATGGTAAAGGAAGGATAATCACTCCTAAAACTCAATTTGTGCTGTTATCAAACCGATATTAGCCAGTTTGAGGATTTGTGGTTTTAGCTCGCTTAACGAATCGAAGCACCCCAAATCTAAAATCCAAAATTGTCTGCCCATCCACTTAAAGTCTCTACAAACGGATGCTCTCAATAGATAACAAACCATGGCAACCTAGATTGACTAGGAAAAACTTCCAACCTGAAAACAGCAGTCCTTCAATATATCAAACAATAAAGAAAATCCTTAAACATAATTGTCTAGACTAGACAATCTTAGCAAGATCCGATCCATAGTGCAGGGTTTTATAGCACTTTGCACTGTCAAATCAACATCTGCTGGAATTTCCACTTTTAGGATCTAACCGACACAGATCAAGTATCAGGCATAAAATATGAATCAGTGTGAAGTTATTAAGCAAAATCCCATAGCTAAAACTACGCTGCAATGTCAGTAAACATATTAGGAGCAGATTCTTGCCTAATCTATAAACTTCACCACCTAGAATTCATATTTTAGCACAAAGCCACAAGGCAGACTCCACCAGTACCTCTTTGAAAGTTTAACCAGGTTGATAAAGGTAAAGGCATGACTAACGACAAATATATGGAATCCGCCTTTCTATTACCCGACTTGATTGAAATACAGCGTGCTAGTTTTCGCTGGTTTCTAGAAGAAGGGCTAATAGAAGAATTAAACTCCTTTAGTCCAATTACAGACTACACTGGCAAACTAGAACTGCACTTTCTCGGTAATAATTACAAACTCAAAGAACCAAAATATAGCGTTGAAGAATCAAAGCGTAGAGATAGCACCTATGCCGTGCAGATGTATGTCCCTACAAGGCTACTAAATAAAGAAACAGGAGACATTAAAGAACAAGAAGTATTTATTGGTGATCTGCCATTAATGACAGATCGAGGCACATTTATTATTAATGGAGCCGAGCGAGTCATTGTGAATCAGATAGTGCGATCGCCTGGAGTTTACTATAAATCAGAAATTGATAAAAACGGACGGCGTACCTATTCTGCCAGCTTAATCCCTAACCGGGGAGCATGGCTGAAATTTGAAACAGATCGTAACGACCTAGTGTGGGTACGCATAGATAAAACTCGGAAACTATCAGCCCAGGTACTTCTAAAAGCCCTAGGCTTATCAGACAACGAAATTTTTGATGCCCTACGCCATCCAGAATACTTCCAAAAAACCATAGAAAAAGAAGGGCAATTTTCCGAAGAAGAAGCCCTAATGGAATTATACCGGAAACTCCGTCCCGGTGAACCACCCACAGTATTAGGTGGACAACAGCTTTTAGACTCCCGATTCTTTGATCCTAAGCGCTATGACCTAGGCAAAGTTGGTCGTTATAAACTCAACAAAAAACTCCGCCTTTCCGTACCCGACACCATGCGCGTCCTCACTTCTGGGGACATCCTCGCAGCCATTGATTACCTGATCAACTTGGAATATGACATCGGTAGTATTGATGACATTGATCACCTCGGAAATCGTCGAGTTAGAAGCGTCGGTGAACTACTGCAAAACCAAGTCAGAGTAGGTTTAAACCGCCTAGAAAGAATTATTCGGGAACGGATGACAGTATCCGATGCCGAAGTTCTCACCCCCGCATCCCTAGTCAACCCCAAACCCTTAGTAGCAGCCATCAAAGAATTCTTTGGTTCAAGCCAACTAAGTCAATTCATGGATCAAACTAACCCCCTAGCGGAATTGACCCACAAACGTCGTCTTAGCGCCTTAGGACCAGGTGGTTTAACCAGAGAAAGAGCCGGGTTTGCAGTCCGAGACATTCACCCCAGCCACTACGGCCGCATCTGCCCCATTGAAACACCGGAAGGTCCAAACGCTGGCTTAATTGGTTCATTAGCCACCCACGCCCGTGTTAACCTATATGGTTTCTTAGAAACTCCATTTAGACCAGTAGAAAATGGTCGAGTACGGTTTGATGTCCCTCCCGTTTACATGACAGCAGATGAAGAAGACGACCTGCGCACAGCCACAGGTGACGTTCCCCTAGATGAAAACGGCTACATCAAAGGACCACAAGTACCAGTTCGTTATCGCCAAGACTGGACAACCACAACCCCCGAACAAGTAGACTATGTAGCAGTTTCCCCAGTGCAAATCGTCTCAGTTGCTACTAGCATGATTCCCTTCTTGGAACATGACGACGCTAACCGAGCCTTGATGGGGTCGAATATGCAACGGCAAGCCGTACCCTTGTTAAAACCAGAGCGTCCCTTAGTGGGAACAGGTTTAGAAGCCCAAGCCGCTAGAGACTCCGGGATGGTCATAGTCTCCCGTACTGATGGTGAAGTTTTCTATGTGGATGCCACAGAAATTCGTGTGCGCGTCAGTGGTCAATCCTTATTAACAAACCAACAAATAGCAGACAACGAACCACAGACAACAGACAAACCCCAAGAAATTAAATACAACCTTTCCAAATACCAACGTTCCAACCAAGACACCTGTTTAAACCAAAAACCCTTAGTGAGAATAGGCGAAAAAGTCGTCGCTGGTCAGGTACTAGCCGATGGTTCTTCAACAGAAGGCGGAGAACTGGCACTAGGACAAAACATAGTCGTCGCGTATATGCCCTGGGAAGGTTACAACTACGAAGACGCAATTCTCATTTCTGAACGGTTGGTACAAGATGACATCTATACCTCCATTCACATTGAAAAATACGAAATCGAAGCCAGACAAACCAAACTTGGCCCAGAAGAAATCACCAGAGAAATTCCCAACGTTGGGGAAGATGCCCTCAGACAGTTAGATGAACAAGGCACTATTCGTATTGGTGCATGGGTAGAAGCAGGGGATATTCTTGTCGGTAAAGTCACTCCCAAAGGTGAATCTGACCAACCTCCCGAAGAAAAACTTCTCCGCGCTATCTTTGGCGAAAAAGCCCGCGACGTGCGGGACAACTCCCTGCGAGTTCCCAATGGTGAAAAAGGCCGGGTTGTGGATGTGCGGTTATTTACCCGTGAACAAGGTGACGAATTGCCACCAGGGGCGAATATGGTAGTCCGCGTGTACGTTGCCCAAAAACGCAAAATCCAAGTAGGCGACAAAATGGCAGGGAGACATGGCAACAAAGGGATTATTTCCCGTATTCTTCCTGCTGAAGATATGCCCTATTTAGCCGATGGTTCACCAGTGGATATCGTTCTCAACCCCTTGGGTGTACCCAGCCGGATGAACGTGGGTCAAGTATTTGAATGTTTACTGGGTTGGGCTGGTCATAACCTGGGAGTAAGGTTTAAAATGACACCCTTTGACGAAATGTATGGCGAAGAAACCTCCCGCCGTCTCGTTCACGGCAAACTCCAAGAAGCTAGAGACGAAACAGGTAGAGATTGGGTTTATAACCCCGAAAATTCAGGTAAAGTCATGGTTTATGACGGGCGCACTGGTGAACCCTTTGACCGCGCCGTTACCGTCGGTGTTGCCTATATGCTCAAACTGGTGCATTTAGTAGATGACAAAATTCACGCCCGTTCCACTGGACCCTACTCCCTTGTTACCCAGCAACCTCTGGGCGGTAAAGCTCAACAAGGTGGTCAAAGATTTGGAGAAATGGAAGTTTGGGCATTGGAAGCCTTCGGGGCTGCTTATACCTTGCAGGAACTATTAACAGTCAAATCCGATGATATGCAAGGTCGTAACGAAGCCCTCAATGCCATTGTTAAGGGTAAAGCCATTCCTCGCCCTGGTACACCAGAATCTTTCAAGGTATTAATGCGCGAGTTGCAATCATTGGGTTTAGATATTGCCGTCCATAAGGTAGAAACCCAAGCAGATGGTAGTTCCTTGGATGTGGAAGTAGACCTAATGGCAGACCAAGCCGCTCGGCGCACACCTCCCAGACCTACCTATGAATCACTTTCTCGTGAATCATTGGATGAGGAAGAGTAGGTAATGGTTAACGGGTAATGGGTAATAGGGAATAAATTCTTTCTTTCCAATTACCAATTACCAATCACCAATTTTTAATTTTTCATTTTTCATTTTTAATTCACATGAGATCCCCCCAAAGTAATCAATTTGACTACGTAAAAATTGGTATAGCCTCACCAGAACGCATTCGCCAATGGGGTGAGAGGACTTTACCTAATGGACAATTGGTAGGTGAAGTCACCAAACCAGAAACTATCAATTACCGAACTCTCAAGCCAGAAATGGATGGTTTGTTTTGCGAACGCATTTTTGGGCCAGCTAAGGACTGGGAATGTCATTGTGGCAAATACAAACGAGTGCGCCATAGAGGTATAGTTTGCGAGCGCTGTGGTGTAGAAGTTACTGAGTCTCGCGTCCGTCGCCACCGCATGGGCTTTATTAAACTAGCAGCACCAGTGGCTCATGTTTGGTATCTCAAGGGGATTCCTAGCTATATCGCTATTTTGCTGGATATGCCCCTACGAGATGTGGAGCAAATTGTTTATTTCAACTCATACTGTGTTTTAGCTCCTGGTAATGCCGATACCCTCACCTACAAACAACTTCTGAGTGAAGACCAGTGGTTAGAAATTGAAGATGCTATCTACAGCGAAGACTCCCAGCTAGAAGGTGTGGAAGTGGGCATTGGGGCGGAGGCACTGCTGCGACTATTGGCGGATATTAATTTAGAGCAAGAAGCAGAATCCCTCAGAGAAGAAATTGCCAACGCCAAGGGACAAAAACGCGCCAAATTAATTAAACGGCTGCGGGTAATAGATAACTTCATTGCCACTGGTTCTCAACCCGAATGGATGGTAATGGAAATTATCCCCGTCATTCCTCCTGACCTGCGCCCCATGGTACAGCTAGATGGCGGTAGATTTGCCACCAGCGATTTAAACGACTTGTACCGCCGGGTGATTAACCGCAATAATCGGTTAGCTAGACTCCAGGAAATCCTCGCCCCCGAAATTATTGTCCGTAACGAAAAACGGATGCTGCAAGAAGCGGTGGATGCTCTGATTGATAATGGTCGTCGCGGACGGACAGTGGTGGGGGCAAACAACCGCCCCTTAAAGTCTCTCTCAGATATTATTGAGGGCAAACAAGGACGCTTCCGTCAAAACCTGCTGGGTAAACGGGTGGACTACTCCGGGCGTTCGGTAATTGTGGTTGGACCCAAACTGCAAATTCACCAGTGCGGACTACCCAGAGAAATGGCCATAGAACTGTTCCAACCCTTTGTGATTAATCGGTTGATTCGTTCAGGTATGGTCAACAATATCAAAGCTGCTAAAAAACTAATTTCGCGCAATGACCCCACGGTTTGGGATGTGTTGGAAGAGGTAATAGAAGGGCATCCGGTAATGTTAAACCGAGCGCCAACCTTGCACCGCTTAGGTATTCAAGCCTTTGAACCGATTTTAGTGGAAGGGCGAGCTATTCAACTCCATCCTTTAGTCTGTCCTGCTTTCAACGCTGACTTTGACGGAGACCAAATGGCGGTTCACGTCCCTCTGTCTCTAGAGAGTCAAGCAGAAGCAAGGTTGTTAATGTTGGCTTCCAATAATATTCTGTCCCCAGCAACAGGTAGACCAATTGTTACCCCTAGCCAAGATATGGTATTGGGAGCATATTATCTGACGGCGGAAAATCCCAACGCTACTAAGGGCGCAGGTAGATATTTCTCATCTCTAGATGACGTAATTATGGCTTACGAAGCCCAGCAAGTGGAACTTCATGCTTATATTTACGTGCGTTTTGATGGAGAAATGGAAACGGGAGAACCAGACACAGAACCTGTAGAAATCATTGAAGACAAAGATGATAAGGGTAAACTAATCAGTCGCACCTTAATTTATAAATTCCGTCGTGTGCGTGAAGATGCCCAAGGAAACTTAATTTCTCAGTACATTTATACAACCCCTGGACGAGCTATTTACAATAAAGCTATTCAGGAAGCGATAGACGCGTAGGAAAATTAAAAATTGAGAATTAAAAATTAAAAATGAAGGAAATAACTTTTTCAAAGTTCCTTTGTTTTTAATTTATTCTTCTCTTAATTTTTAATTTTTAATTTGTAATTTTTAATTGGAACGAAGTGACCTATGACTAAAGCAGTTTTTCGCAATCTTGTGGTTAATAAGGGTAAACTGAGAGATTTGATTTCTTGGTCATTTACCCATTATGGAACGGCGCGGACGGCAGTAATGGCGGATAAACTCAAAGACTTGGGTTTCCGCTATGCCACCAAAGCGGGGGTATCTATTAGTGTGGATGATTTAATGATTCCCCCTTCCAAAAAAGAACTCCTGGAAGCTGCGGAAGCGGAAATTCTCGCCACTGAAGAACGTTACCAAAGGGGCGAAATTACTGAGGTTGAACGTTTCCAAAAAGTTATTGATACCTGGAACAGTACCTCCGAGGCACTCAAAGATGAGGTAGTGGTTCACTTTAAAAAAACCAACCCCCTCAACTCCGTGTACATGATGGCATTTTCTGGAGCGCGGGGGAACATTTCCCAAGTTCGGCAATTGGTGGGGATGCGGGGACTAATGGCAGATCCCCAAGGCGAAATTATTGACTTACCAATTAAAACCAACTTCCGGGAAGGATTGACAGTTACAGAATATATTATTTCCAGTTATGGCGCACGGAAAGGACTGGTAGATACTGCTTTAAGAACAGCAGACTCTGGTTACTTAACTCGGCGGTTAGTGGATGTTTCCCAAGATGTAATTATCCGGGAGTTGGACTGTGGCACTAATAGGGGTTTGACTATTGGGGCAATGATTGAGGGTAACAAAACCTTAATTAAACTAGCAACCCGGTTAATTGGTAGAGTAGTGGCGGAAGATGTAATTCATCCAGAAACTAAGGAAATCATCGCTCCTCGTAATACTCCCATAGATGATGATCTAGCGATCGCTATTCAAAAAGCTGGAGTAAAAACTGTCACAGTCCGTAGTCCCCTCACCTGCGAAGCTGCTCGTTCCGTTTGTCAACACTGCTATGGCTGGAGTTTAGCCCACGCCAAAATGGTAGATTTAGGCGAAGCAGTGGGAATTATTGCCGCCCAGAGTATTGGTGAACCCGGTACACAGCTAACTATGCGGACATTCCACACCGGCGGGGTATTTACTGGGGAAGTTGCCCAACAAGTCCGTTCTGAAGTCGCAGGAACAGTCAAAATTCCTCGTAAACTACAAACCCGCCCCTACCGTACCCGCCATGGAGAAGATGCCCTCTATGTCGAAGCCAACGGTACATTAACCATTGAAGGAGACAAAAAACAGGGTACAGGAGAAAGCCAAGAAATTGCCGTTACCCAAGGTTCAACCCTATATATTCACAATGGCCAACAGGTCCTAGCAGATCATTTAGTTGCAGAAGTCGCCCTGGGTGGTAGAACTACCAGAACCAACACTGAAAAAGCCGTTAAAGATGTGGCTTCTGACCTAGCAGGGGAAGTGAAATTTTCCGAAGTAGTGGCAGAACAAAAAACCGACCGTCAAGGTAACACCACCATTACCGCCTCTAGAGGAGGATTAATTTGGATTCTGTCTGGGGATGTTTACAACTTACCCCCCGGTGCAGAACTGATAGTTAAAAATGGCGATGCGATTGACACTAACGGCGTATTAGCCCAAACCAAGCTCACCACCATACACGGTGGTGTAGTCCGCCTCCCAGAAGCAATTCCTGGTAAAGCCACCAGAGAAGTCGAAATTATTACTGCTTCCGTAATTCTTGACCAAGCGGCCATCACCGTCCATAGTTCCCAAGGGCGCAACAATTACCTCATTACCACTACCAACAACCAAGAATTTAACCTTCGGGCTACCCCTGGTACAAAGGTACAAAACGGTCAAGTAGTAGCAGAACTAATAGATGACCATTACCGCACCACCACCGGCGGCTTTTTGAAATTTGCTGGAGTGGAAGTACAGAAAAAAGGTAAAGCCAAACTCGGTTATGAAGTAGTTCAAGGGGGAACACTGCTGTGGATACCCGAAGAAACCCACGAAGTGAATAAAGACATTTCCCTACTATTGGTAGAAGATGGTCAATTTGTAGAACCAGGTACAGAAGTAGTCAAAGATATTTTCTGTCAAACTGGTGGAGTAGTGGAAGTGACCCAAAAGAACGACATCCTCCGGGAAGTGGTCATTAAACCCGGTGAACTGCTAACGGTAGATGACCCAGAAGCAGTGATGGAAAAAAATGATACCTTCCTACAACCAGGCGAAGAACTGCAAGGAACAACCGCTACCGAACTGCGTTATATCCAGTATGTAGAAACTCCCGAAGGCCCTGCCCTCCTCAGTCGTCCCGTAGTCGAGTTTCCTGTTCCCACCAACCCCGATGTTCCCTCCACTACTTCCGTCAGTCAACATACAGGCCGTTCTATCCAACTGCGCGCAGTCCAACGTATCCCCTACAAAGACTCGGAACGGGTGAAATCTGTCGAAGGAGTGGAACTGCTGCGGACACAAATAGTTTTAGAAATTGAACAAGAAGCAGATGGTGAACACAGTGCTTCTCCCTTAGCGGCCGACATAGAACTAATTCCTGATTCAGACAATGAAGAAATTCAACGTTTGCAGTTAGTGATCCTAGAGTCCCTAGTCATGCGCCGAGACATCACCGCCGATGCCACCCAAGGCAGCACCCAAACTAATTTGGAAGTCAAAGACGGTGACACCATTGCCCCCGGTGCGGTTGTTGCCCGAACTCAAATCTTGTGTAAAGAAGGTGGCATAGTTCGCGGTGTACAAAAAGGAACAGAAACCGTCCGCCGTTGTTTAGTATTACGTCAACATGATTTGGTGACAGTGAATACTAATCTTGCTCCCAAAGTCAAAACTGGAGATTTGGTAGTTGAGGGTAGCGAAATTGCTCCTGGTATCCTGGCGGCTGAGTCTGGACAAGTGGTAGAAGTTGTCAACCCTTCGGCTACGCTCAGGGCAAGTGGTCAGTCGTCAGTGGTCAGTGACACAACAACGGACAACGGACAACTCACAACTGACAAATCACCTTATACCATTACCCTCCGCGTTGGTCGTCCCTACCGAGTCAGCCCTGGTGCAGTGCTGCAAGTAGAAGATGGGGACTTGGTGCAACGGGGTGACAACTTAGTGTTGCTGGTGTTTGAACGTGCCAAAACTGGAGACATTATCCAAGGTTTACCCCGCATTGAAGAACTACTAGAAGCCCGTAAACCCAAGGAAGCCTGTATTTTAGCCCGTCGTCCAGGAGAAGTGAAAGTGGTTTATGGTGATGGTGATGAAGTTACATCCATCATGCGTGAAGCCTATTCTATTAAGGTGATTGAAAATAACGGCGCAGTGACAGATTATCCCCTCGGACCTGGACAAAACCTCATAGTTCCTGACGGAGCGGCTATAGAAGCAGGTCAACCTTTAACAGATGGACCTTCTAACCCCCATGAAATTTTGGAGATATTCTTCAGCTTGGGTTCAGAAGACGGGGTTTATGCTTGTGCTTCCCATGCTCTACAAAAGGTACAAACCTTTTTGGTGAATGAGGTACAGATGGTGTACCAATCCCAAGGTATTGATATTGCCGATAAACACATCGAGGTCATCGTTCGCCAAATGACGAATAAAGTCCGTATTGATGACGGTGGCGATACTACTATGTTGCCTGGGGAATTGGTGGAACTACGCCAAGTAGAGCAGGTGAATGAGGCAATGTCCATTACAGGTGGGGCTAGAGCGCAATATACACCCAT
Organism: Cuspidothrix sp.; assembly: GCA_046080565.1. GTDB lineage: Bacteria > Cyanobacteriota > Cyanobacteriia > Cyanobacteriales > Nostocaceae > Cuspidothrix. Next base: position 18,330 of record JBJTUF010000215.1, read on the forward strand.
GTTATTAGGTATCACCAAGGCATCCTTAAATACTGACAGTTTCATATCTGCGGCATCCTTCCAAGAAACCACTAGGGTATTAACGGAAGCAGCCATTGAGGGTAAATCTGACTGGTTACGGGGTCTGAAGGAAAACGTGATCATTGGTCGTTTGATTCCTGCTGGTACTGGTTATAATACCTATGAGGAAGCGGGAACAATTGACGACTATGTAACAGATATAGGGATTGGCGTACTGGATGAAGTGGATGATCCCTTGGATATGGTTTTAGATGACCGGACAGCTAAACTCTATAATCTGGATGCACAGGGTATGGGTGAAGGTAGTTTTGGTAGCAAAATGGGAGAACGTCTGATTCTTGATGATGATGATGATGATCTAATTGCTGATGAAATCAGTGACCTTGTGGAAGATGAAGATTTTGATGATGATGGAGATGATGATGATGATGATGATTTTGATGATGAATAAAGTCGGGTAATGTTGACGGTTGGCAGTTAAGATTCAGAGTTAACTGTCAACCTATCCTGCCATTAAAAATCACCAAGCTTGATCTTAATTCCAGAATTAAGGCGAGGAACTTTTAAGTATTCAACTGGTTCATAAATTTGACGATTTGAGTTATTAGGATCTTCACAGGATTGAAAAAAAGATTCTGGATTATTGATATAGTTAATAGGATTTATTTTTTTGCATTCTGGATCGCTGATACTTAAAGATGATTTATTATTTGGTTTATTTGCTTCCTGCCAATAACTGTTAATTGTTGCTGGTTGTGTAATCAGATTCTTGGCTTGATCCTTTGGCAGTTTTGCTGGAACAACAGGTTTACTTTCAGCGTTAGCACTCTGATGGACTATGGACTCACAGAAGAAAATCATCAACATCAGAAAAAATAATTTCATATTTTAAGCAAGGATCATGAATAGGTAAAATTATAAAATGAATTTGGGAAGATTGCTATTATCTCTTGTTTGTTGTTATTAAAAATTAGTAAAAGTTCAAATTTCTTTATTTTAGTTCAGTCCTAGGATTTTATATAATAAAATGACTTACGCAAGTGTCACAAGGAAAATCTGGTGTAAGGTGTGTCAGATATAGCAGAAGACAAGAGACAAAAGGCAATGGTAAAACCCTTGCTATGATTAAGTCTTAAGGATCAATCATGTCCTAATCATTTTGGCTACAGCTATATCAAAAATCTCTTAATTTGCATGATTTATGCAGTCTGATGCACCCTAATAATCTTGGAGTTGCGTCAGTCTTGAATAAATCGTAATTGGATAATTGATTATTTAATTAATTTATGACTACAGAAATAGGTTCATCAAGTTTAGCTAGTTTGGAATACTATCCTTATGTTGATAGTGATGGCGAAGTTTTATCACAATTTCAAGGTAAAATAGGAGTTTATGCCATTTTCAATCAAGATAAAATTCTGGTATTTATTGGCTATTCTCGTGATATTTATTTGAGTTTAATTCAGCACTTAGTCCGGCAACAGGAAAATTGCTATTGGGTAAAGGTACAAACTATAGAACGTCCGCATCGAACAATTTTAGAGAATATTGAAAAATCTTGGATTCAGGAAAATCCTGACCTTGTGGCTAATGTTGAGGATAGACCAAAATGGATTAATCCCATTGATGTGAAACCATTAATGACAGCAGAAGAAAAAAATAATTATGAGAATATAGCTATTGATGAATTGGCTAAAAGCAAAGTTTTGAAAAATGTAGCCCGGCGGGTTGAACAAGAAATTTTAGGGGTTTTAGCAATCAGGGGAGTAAAAACACAAATCCGCTTTAATCCTAAATTAAAAGAAGCCGGATTATTAGATTTAAAGTAAGCATTCCGTAGTGAATTTTATATCAATTCAGGCCAATTACTGACTATATAACTCCTTGGTGAGTAATTGTCTTTTTCCTATTACCAATTACCTATTACCAATTACCAGCCTCAACAGATATGATAAGTATTCAATCGGACATGATATTACTGGTATTGTGGATTTAATCCCTATAATTTTAGCGGGCAAAATGCCCGCACCATAAGATTGGGAATGTTTTATCGAGGAGCTAGATTTTGAAAGCGGTATTCAGTACCAACTCTAAGTTTGTTGCTGTTATACCGAGGAGACATGAGCAGGGAAGAGTCGTAGGGATTGGGTAAGTCAGGTGTGCGAAGATAGGGGTCATTTGTGCTTTGTTGGGCTAGAACATCTTGATAGAGGATATTGATAAGTTGGGCATCTTTAGCAATTTCATTGTCAGTGAAAGCACTACCATATCTAGATGGAGAACCGATAAAAGCTTCTACTTGACGTTTAAAGCTGCCGTTTTCGTAAAAGTTAGGATCATTTTGAAAATAAGCTTTGACAAAAGTATTACTTGTGGTTTCGTAGTTAGATGGTTCACTTTCGGCTTGAGCAGGTGAGATCAGAAAGGCACTAGTAGCTAAAAGTACCAATAATCCACTTCGGGGAAATTTTATACCCATGTTGTCAACTCCTCAATTTTTGGATGAATCTTAATTTATGCTTAAATTGATAACTCTATTGAGTTTCAACTTTGGTGTAACACAATTTTTAATGGTTTGTAATGTCTTATTCTTCTCAAACCCCTGATAATTCAGATATTTGGGCTACGACTACTGATTTAACTGTTCTCCGGGAAAAGTTACTAGATTTATTTTGTCGGGTTGCTTATCAAGAAGGTGATTTTGTTCTTTCTTCTGGACAACGTAGTTCTTACTATATTAATGGTAAACAGGTAACACTCCATCCTCAAGGTGCTTTGGCTGTAGCGAGGTTATTGTTACCCATATTACCGGAAGATACGCAAGCTGTAGCTGGTTTAACTTTAGGGGCTGATCCGATTGTATCAGCAGTTAGTGTGGTTTCTGTGTATGAAAATAGAGCAATACCTGCTTTGATTATTCGTAAGGAAGCCAAAGGACACGGAACAATGGCTTATATTGAGGGGCCAAGTTTACCTCCAGGTGCAAAGGTTGTCGTTTTAGAAGATGTAGTGACAACTGGACAATCTGCACTCAAAGCGGTAGAAAGGTTACAGGCGGCTGGGTATACTGTAGATAGGGTAATATCCCTGATAGATCGTTTACAAGGTGGTGGAGAGTTATACCAATCTGTCGGTTTGCAATTTGTGGCTTTATTTACAATTGAGGATCTTCAAAAATGCTACTCAGAAATTAATTTAGCTGTTAATTAATGCTGAGGTTATCCATGATTAGGGGACAGTTATTCCTTTAGCAAATACCGAAAGCGATCGCCACACTTCCAAAAAGCGATCGCCCTCCCATTATTCCAAAAACAGCGATCCTATCAAAAAATCAACCAGCTAAAAACTTCTTGAACGGTTATATCTAATTCAACCCCTGTAAGAACAGGGAGACGATCAGTATTTTTAAATTCCCTCACTCGGCGATCGCTATCTACTACTAAAATACTCTCATCTTCAGTATCAAGCAACCAGCCTAACTCAGTACCATACTCAGCACAGTGTAGTAATTTGGCTAAGACTTGTTTATATTTCTGATCGGGAGATAGAATTTCAATAGCCCAATCTAGATGAATTTCAAAACGATTGGCAATGAATAAATTCAGAAGCAGGTTCTGTTTCTGGCAATTGCAAAAATTCTGTGATAGTTGTGGGTTTAATTGTTGCAATAGTCATAGATTTATGCCTTCTCAAACCTCTTTAATTTTAACAGCGATCGCACTCCCCACATCCTCAAACAGCGATCGCCCTCTCATATTCCTAAAAAGCGATCGCACTCCCTACATCCCAAAAAAGCGATCGCTCTCCCCACATCTCCAAAAAGCGATCGCCCCTCACATCTCCCAAAAACGAACTGACAAGTCAGCGATTACGCTATCGCAAATTAAATTGCTGTCAGACTATAGACTATAATAAGCTCAAAGGAGCATCTACTACTAAATAGTAGTCCTACTAATGACTAAAAAAGAAAAACTATGGCAAAAAGCTAAAAATAGTCCAGAAAATCTAACTTTTGATGAGTTTGAAAGTCTCCTCAGTCAGAATGGGTGGGAATTTAGTCGTCAAAAAGGGAGTCATCGTTTATGGTACTCACCAAGTGGCCAACCTTTACCAATTCAACCTCGGAAAGATGGAAAAGCAAAACTCTACCAAATTCAGCAGTTTTTTGAATATCAAGAGGGAAATGATTAATGGCTACAACTAATTATGATTTTAATGATTTTACAATAAATTTATATGTTGATGAACAAGGAGATTGGTTAGCACATTTCCAAGAAATCCCTAGTATTTCAGCTTTTGGTGATACTCCTGAAGAAGCCTTACAAGAATTAAAATTAGCCTGGGAGTTAGTGAAGGAAGATTATCAACAAAAGGGTAAAGAAGTTCCCATTGCTTCTGTGCGTAGGAAATTGTACTCTTCATGAAGCGATCGCACTCCCACACCCCAAACAGCGATCGCCCTCCCACACCCCAAAAGCGATCACATTCCCACATCCCAACAGTGATCGCACCTCCACATCCCCAAAAAGCGATACCTTCGGTGCGCTTCGCTAACGCCCCTCCACATCCCCAAACAGCGATCGCACTGGTTATTCTTGGTAATGATAGCGACATGAAATAATTGTCAGATAATCATCATCAATAGCATAAATCAGACGATTTGTTTCATCAATACGGCGAGACCAAAAACCAGACAAATTCTCTTTCAAAGGTTCGGGTTTACCAATTCCTTCAAAGGGATCTGACAAAGTTTCTTCGATAAGGCGATTGATTCTCTTTAAAGTTTTCTTGTCTTGAGATTGCCAATAAAGATAATCCTTCCACGCTTTGCTACCCCAAGCTAATTTACGCATCAATTAAATCGTGTTCTTGAGTTTTTCCTGCTTTGTATTCGGCGATCGCTGCTTCTAAATGTTGAGCAT
>JBJTUF010000216.1:0-14859 GCA_046080565.1 Cuspidothrix sp.
CTAACACTTTCTGGTATATTTCACTTATCATTTTACTCTGTTAGTTCATATTTACTATTTATTACTTATCTTTTTTTGCTCCCACATTCTGTATCTCTTACTACATAAGCTTTTTCTCCTTCTTGTCCCCCTGTCAGATCAGGAAATTCTGTTGGTTGCCAAGGTGCTTCTCCTTTAAATGCAGATTTCACCTCTTTTACAAACCGACTCGCTACTTGTCTACGTACTCTACCATCACCATTTTGAGCAATATGATTACCTGTTTCCATGATAGTAGCCATAGGTAACAAAAAAGTACAACCACATTTGAGATATGTTTCAAAATCTTTAAGCACTATTTCTCTCGCTTGGTTACAATTAGGAACATTGATCAGGTTAAGAAAAATACTCGTATCAATCAGGAAAATACTACTCATTTTCGTAACCCTGTAACTTTGATAACCAAGCCATTGCTTGCTGTTTTTTCTCCTCTTGACTATGAGATGATTTGACAAAGCGATCTACTATACCAGCAGTTACTAAATGTCCTAGTTCTCCTTGGGAAATGAGACTAGGAAAATCTAACCTATCTCCTAATTTAATTAAACTACTGTTACCTTTATTACCTTCTTGGGGATCTCGAAAGCAGAATACTACATCACCTAAAGCCTCATCTGGTAAAGCATCCATCAAAGCAGGATTATGAGTAGAAAGTAATACCCTTAATTTGCGTTGTTCCGCAATTTCTCTGATATTACTCAGTAGATGTTTAGCACGGTTGGGATGAACTCCATTATCAATCTCTTCAATCACTACTAAACTACCTTCTGTGGCTGATAACATAGCAGCAGCGATCGCTAATACTCTTAAAGTACCATCTGATAGTAATGCAGCTTCACAGTAGCGATGCTGATCTCCAAAGGTTTCTCCTAGTTTTACCATCACTTCATCCCTTGGACCAAGGAGAAAATCTACCCCATCTATGGCTTGTTCTGGTAGACTTTGAATAAAATTTAAAATAATCTGTTGATTAGTTGGTTGATCATGCCACAAACGATATAAAACACTCGAAAGATTTGTACCGTTTTCCTGTAATTTTTTTTCTGATTTAAAGCTATATTCACGCATCTTTGCAGGAACAGGATCTAAAAACAAGATGTTATTTAAAACCCTTTGGTATTCTCGTACAATCTCAGGTATTCTAGTTTGTGATGTTTCATATTTAGCATCAAAACGAGCAGGGCTATCTAATTGTACAAATATAGCCATTTGATCATTACAGGTAATTTTGGGTTTGTTTTTACCTCTAGTAAAATTATTATAATTAACACTAACATCTGTATTTATGCCCTGGGATGGTTGTTCTAATTCATATAAAGGTACAGTATTATTAGCATCAATGATTTTTTCACCAATAATATGTAATTCTCCATCTCTGATACTGAGAGTAATATTTAATTCATTCCACTCCGGTATATCTAATTTACAGCCCAAAATAAAGTTTGATTCACTGTGATAACATAGATCATTGATGCGACCCCGTATTAATCCTTCTGTATTATTTATTTCATATTGAATACTAGATAGCTTATGCCCTTGTGCTAACCATGATAAAAGCCGTAACCCTTCTATGACGTTACTTTTACCTGCTGCATTAGCTCCTATTAATACAGTTAATGATCCTAAAGGTAAACTACTGGTTTTGTAACTCTTAAAATTACTAAGGTGGAATTCCGTTAACATATATAGGTTTATTTTTGATTATGCTGTGGTTATGGGATGTAGTTATTTCCACAAACCATGAAAATGGAGATTGTTCATATATGAGTATATAATCATACGCATAACTATGACCTACCTTTTCTGCACCAAATACCCACAACGATGCTCACCATGAATCTGCCAATGCGTCCTTTCCACACTACAATCTGGTAAAATCGCCGCAAACATTTCCAACTCATGACCACACACACTAGGAAATGATTCTGCAACATTAGAAATAGCGCAAGTATGTTCTATAAAAATGAATTTTTCACCATTATTATCATCAGACTCAACAGGGTGAAATTCGGCCATAAAACCTTCCGCTTTTCGCAGTTCTACCAAGTGTGCAACCCGTTCTTTTAAAGAACCTGTACCCACCCTTTCCTGGTATTCCTGCGCTTTACGTTCCCACTGCTTTTGTAAAATCGTTTTAACCTGCTCACGTCCAACAGTTTCCGCTAAAGTGTCTAACAGCGAAACCGCAAACTCTCCATAACCATCACTAAAGCGGGTTACATTCCTTTGTAATTGTTCCCGTCCCCGTTGACTTAATTGATAAAGATGCTGGGGACGACCCATCGCAACTTGATTGGGTATAAAATATACAACTAAATCATCAGCCTCCAAATCCTTCAAATGACGGCGAATAGCTTGGGGGCTGACATCTAATACTTCTGCAAGTTCCAGGGCGGTGGCTTGCGTATGTTTCAATAGATACTCTAAAATATCCTGCTTAGTTGAGGACTGTTGGGTAGTCGCCATTTTAGTCCCAAAAAAATTTTCTAAAAATTTGACTTAAACAACATTGTTGTTGTTAATCTATCGTACAATAAAAATAGATTAAACAACAAACGAATTGTTTTAGTCGTTAAACCTATTCTAGCAGTCCTGTTAGCAATCGGTAACAGAAAACGGTAATTAGCTTTTTGCATCCCGTCGCCCGTCCTTTAAAGAGAACACAAGAGAACCGATGAGCGCATCCGTCACCACCTTAGTCAACCAACCTTACAAGTACGGCTTTGTTACCGATATTGAAGCCGATACTATTCCTCGCGGGTTAAGCGAAGATGTTGTCCGTATGATTTCCGCCAAAAAGAATGAGCCGGAATTTATGCTGGAGTATCGCCTCCGCGCCTATCATCAATGGGTGAAAATGACAGAACCAACTTGGCCTCATGTCACTTATCCGCCTATTAATTATCAGGATATTATTTATTATTCTGCACCGAAACAAAAGAAAGAAAAACTCAACAGTCTAGATGAAGTTGATCCCACTTTATTGGAAACCTTCGCAAAATTAGGTATTCCTTTAAATGAACAAAAACGATTAACTAATGTTGCTGTTGATGCGATTTTTGATAGTGTTTCTGTTGCCACTACATATAAAGAGAAACTCGCTAAAGAAGGCGTAATATTCTGTTCTATTTCTGAAGCTCTGCAAGAACATCCAGAACTGGTTAAAAAATATTTGGGGAGTGTTGTTCCCATTGCTGATAACTATTTTGCAGCTTTAAATGCGGCTGTATTTAGTGATGGTTCTTTCGTTTATATTCCTAAAGGACTCAAATGTCCAATGGAATTATCAACTTATTTCCGTATTAATTCTGGTGATACAGGACAATTTGAACGGACTTTAATTATCGCTGAAGAAGGAAGTTACGTTTCTTATTTAGAAGGTTGTACAGCACCTATGTATGACAGCAATCAATTACACGCTGCTGTTGTAGAATTAGTGGCTTTAGATAATGCGGAAATTAAATATTCTACCGTTCAAAACTGGTATGCTGGAGACGAAAATGGTAAAGGGGGAATTTACAATTTCGTAACTAAGCGCGGTTTATGTCAAGGTGTCAATTCTAAAATTTCCTGGACTCAAGTAGAAACCGGTTCAGCTATTACTTGGAAGTATCCTAGTTGTGTGTTAGTTGGTGATAATTCCGTTGGTGAATTTTACTCCGTTGCATTAACAAATAATATGCAGCAGGCTGATACTGGCACTAAAATGATTCACGTAGGGAAAAACACTCGCAGCACGATTATTTCTAAAGGTATTTCTGCTGGGAAGTCAAGTAATAGTTACCGGGGTTTGGTGAAGATTAATCCTACAGCAAAAGGAGCGAGAAATTATTCTCAATGTGATTCAATGTTAATTGGGGATAATGCTCAAGCTAATACTTTTCCCTATATTCAAGTTCAGAATAATACGGGAAAGGTGGAACATGAAGCTTCTACTTCTAAAATTGGTGAAGATCAATTGTTCTTTTTTGCTCAACGTGGTATTTCACCAGAAGATGCTATTTCTATGATGATTAGCGGTTTCTGTAAGGATGTTTTTAATCAGTTACCAATGGAGTTTGCTGTTGAAGCTGATAAGTTGTTGAGTTTGAAGTTGGAAGGTAGTGTTGGTTAATCTGTTTTCTTTGAGGTTCTTTTTAAACGAACCGCAGAGACGCAGAGAACGCAGAGGAAGAGAAATAAAGAGAGGTTTTGTAAGATGATTGTTGAGAATAGTGAGTTGATTTTGTCGGTTAAGGATTTGAAGGCTGAGGTTGATGGTACTCCTATTTTGAAGGGGTTGAATTTGGATGTTCGCGCTGGTGAAATTCACGCGATTATGGGTCCAAATGGTTCTGGTAAGAGTACGTTTTCTAAGGTTTTAGCAGGACATCCTGCTTATGCTGTGACTGGTGGTGAGGTGATTTTCCAAGGTGAAAATCTTTTGGAAATGGAAGCAGCAGAAAGAGCTAGAGGTGGTGTATTTTTAGCTTTTCAATATCCTTTGGAAATTCCTGGTGTGAGCAATTTGGATTTTCTGCGAGTTGCTTATAATTCTCGTCGTAAAGCTCAAGGTTTGGAAGAGGTTGACGCTTTCGATTTTGATGATTTGGTTGAGGAAAAGTTAGAAGTTGTGAAAATGAATTCTTCTTTTCTTAACCGCAGTGTGAATGAGGGTTTTTCTGGTGGGGAGAAAAAGCGGAATGAAATTCTGCAAATGGCAATTTTAGAACCTAAGTTAGCAATTTTAGATGAGACTGATTCGGGTTTAGATATTGATGCTCTAAAAATTGTTGCTAATGGAGTTAATCAATTAACTAATGCTGAAAATGCCACAATTATGATTACTCACTATCAGCGTCTTCTTGATTATATTGTTCCTGATTTTGTTCATGTGATGGCACAAGGACGCATTATTAGAAGTGGTGGTAAAGAGTTAGCTTTAGAGTTAGAATCTCGCGGGTATGATTGGGTTTTGGAAGAAGCTTTAGGGGTAGGTGTGTAATCATGACTATTGAAGTTTCTCCTAGTTCTATTTCTGATTCTTTTTTAGATAGAGATGCTTTTTTAACTGGTTTATTAAATCAGGTAACTGCATCTGAAAAAGATGGTTGGTTTCAACAACTTCGTAATGATGCTGCTAAATGGGTGCATCATTCTGTTATTCCCAATACCCGCGACGAAGAATGGCGTTTTACTAATTTATTACCACTGAAAGAGGTAACATTCAATAATGTAGGGATAATTCATGAATTGTCACTACAAAATGATTTTGTTTTACCTGAAGTTTCTCCCCGGTTGGTTTTTGTAAATGGTGTTTATGCACCTAATTTATCAAATACTGAAAATTTACCATCTGGTTTAAAAGTTGGTAATTTGGATGTTTTAACCGATGAAGTTGCACAGGAATATTTACCACAGTCTGAGGGTACAAGAGACGTTTTTACTGCTCTGAATACTGCTGGTTTAAATGATGTAGCGGTGGTATGGGTTAGTAAAAATGTAGTGGTTGAAAATCCCATTCATCTGCTATTTGTTTCTGTTGCTGGTGAGTCTGCAATTATTTCTCAACCTCGTTGTTTAGTAGTTGCGGAAAGTAATTCTCAGGTAAGTTTAATAGAAGAGTATATTACAGGCAAGATGCCTGTTCCACAAGAGGAACAAGTTTACTTTAATAATAGTGTGACGGAAATTTGGGTAAATGAAAATGCTCAGGTAAGTCATTTGAGAATTGTCTTGGAAGGTGATGCAGCTTTTCACATTGGGAAAACTGCGGTAACACAAGCGCGATATAGTCGCTATAGTTGTAATGCTGTGACAGTTGGGGGTAAAATTTCCCGTCATAATTTGGAGATTTTACAAACTGGTGAACAAACAGAAACCACCCTCAATGGTTTAACAGTTATTGCTGATAAACAATTAGCTGATACTCACAGTGCGATCGCTCTGAATCATCCTCATGGTATAAGTAAACAGCTACATAAGTGCATTATAGGCGATCGCGCTCATGGCGTTTTCAACGGTAAAATTTTCGTTCCCAAACCCGCACAATTAACCGACGCTGCACAATTAAACCGCAATTTGCTGTTATCATCTAAATCGAGAATTGACACCAAACCTCAATTAGAAATTACTGCTGATAATGTTAAATGCGCTCACGGTGCTACAGTGAGTCAATTGGAAGATGATGAAATCTTCTATCTGCAAAGTCGCGGAATAGATGAAAACGACGCACGGAAATTATTAGTTAATGCTTTTGCAGCAGAAATTATTAACTTAATACCCATTACTTCCTTGCGAGAAAAACTGTTAAAAACAGTCGTCACACTCACAAATAAATAACCAAAAAAACCCCACCTTCAAAAAGTGGGGAAACCCCACCCAAAACCCCTCAAAAACCTCTTCTCTCTGCGTCCTCTGCGCCTCTGCGGTTCGTTATTCTTAAATTCTAGTTATTATTCTGAACTCCTGAACTTCTTAAATATGACATTCACATCAATCAAAACCCTAGCCGATCAAGTTCGTAAAGACTTCCCAATTCTCAAACAAGAAGTCCACGGTAAACCATTAGTTTACCTCGATAACGCCGCAACTTCTCAAAAACCTGTATCCGTCTTAAATGCTTGGCGTGATTATTACGAACAATATAACTCAAACGTTCATCGTGGCGCACATTTTTTAAGTGGAAAAGCTACCGATGCTTATGAAGCAGCACGAGATAAAATTGCTAACTTTATTCATGCAAAATCACGCCAAGAAATAGTTTACACCCGCAACGCCAGCGAAGCTATTAACCTAGTTGCTTACAGTTGGGGAATGAACAATTTACAACCTGGAGATGAAATAATTATCTCGGTAATGGAACACCACAGTAACATAGTTCCTTGGCAATTTGTCGCCCAAAAAACAGGTGCAGTCTTAAAATTTGTCGAATTAACTCCAGAAGAAACCTTTGACTTAGAACAGTTTAAAACCCTGATTTCGGAGAAAACAAAACTGGTGTCTATAGTTCAGATTTCTAATACTTTGGGTTGTATAAATCCAGTCAAAGAAATAGCCGAAATTACCCACAGATACGGTGCGAAATTCTTACTAGATGCTTGTCAAAGTGTCCCCCATACTCCTATTAATGTTCAAGAACTTGATTGTGATTGGTTAGTAGCTTCTGGCCATAAAATGTGCGCTCCTACAGGTATTGGATTCTTGTATGGTAAGCTCGAATTGCTAGAAGCAATGCCGCCATTTTTCGGTGGAGGAGAAATGATTTCTGAAGTTTATTTAGATCATTCCACTTATGCAGAATTACCCCACAAATTTGAAGCTGGTACACCTGCAATTGGTGAAGCGATCGCCCTTGGTGCAGCTATAGATTATCTTACTAATATCGGTATGGATAAAATTCATGCCTATGAAGCCGAATTAACAGCCTATTTATTTGAGCAATTAGCCCAAATACCCCAAATTAGAATCTATGGGCCAAAACCCGATGCTCACGGCGAAGGTAGAGCCGCATTAGCAGCTTTTACAGCTTCTGAAGTTCACGCTAATGATTTAGCAACATTGTTAGATCAAGAAGGTGTAGCCATCCGTTCTGGACATCATTGTACACAACCATTACACCGCCATTTATATTTAGCAGGAACTGCAAGAGTAAGTTTATCTTTTTACAATACCCGTGAAGAAATTGACGTTTTTATTAAGGCTTTGAAAGAGACTTTGGACTTCTTTGCTAGTGTGTTTGCTGAGTAACTGTAGAGTGGGAAATTCCCACCTTTTTATCTACATATATGGGTAATAAAAACCACAAAAAATCAATTAAATCATTGAATACACGCATTGCTGAACATCAAGAAAAAATTAGGATAGAATATGAAAAGGATCTTCCAGACCAAGGCTTAATTAGACATTGGGAATGTTAATGCTCCTGTTGTCACAATTGTAGAAGCGAAAAAAGAAAATATTAATGCAGGTTTAGGGCAATGTGTGGCGGAAATGATAGCGTAAGCGCTGCTGCAAGCAGATCGCTGCTAGAATGTTTAATGAACGTGAAGGTAATAATATTCAAACAATTTATGGAACTGTCACCACTGGTACTAACTGGAAGTTTTTAAAACTTATTGATCAAGTAGTAGAAATTGACTTGAGTGAATATTATATTAATAATATCGGTAAAATTCTCGGTATTTTATCTAATATCGTGATGGAATAGGTATTGTATATGCTTCTCCAATCAACTCCCGCAGAACAAAGAACAGTTTTATATGACGTTAGCTGGGATACCTTTGAATCTTTGCTGAAAGATACAGGTGAAAATAGGGGTTCTCGGTTTGCTTATGACTGTGGTACTTTAGAAATTATGACTCCACTTTTTGAACATGAAAACCCGAAAGGCAATTTTAGTAATTTTATCGTTGCTTTAGCTGAAGAATTAGATATTGAACTCAGAAGTGCTGGTTCTACAACATTAAAACGCAAAATAATTAAAAAAGGCATTGAACCAGATACTTGTTATTATATCCAAAATGAACCAGCAATTAGAGGTAAAGAAACTTTAAATTTAGAAATAGATCCTCCTCCAGATTTAGCAATTGAAATTGATATTACTAGCAGTTCTGTAAATAAGTTTAATATTTACGCTGCGTTAGGTGTAGCGGAACTTTGGAGATATGACGGGGAAGTTTTGAAATTTTATCAATTACTAGAAGATGAGTATATAGAAATTAAGTTTAGTGTTGCTTTTCCTCTCGTTTCTGTTAGCGATATGAATAAATTTATCCAGCAAAGTAAAACTATGGGTGAAATTGCTTTGTTGAAATCTTTTCGTGCTTGGGTAAGGAATAAGATAGAGTAAACACATTGTGAGGTTATACTTAATGAACCGGAGTAAGATCAAGTTATGTCTACCAAAGTAGTTGAAATTCTTTCATCCGAAGAACTGCGTCGTACATTAACTCGGATAGCTTCTCAAATTGTGGAAAGAACGAGAGATTTATCTCAATTGTTACTGCTGGGTATTCATACTAAAGGAGTACCATTAGCTTATTTATTAGCACGTCAAATAGAAATTCTGGAAAATGTCACTGTACCCGTTGGTTCTTTAGATATTACATTTTATCGTGATGATCTTGATAAAATTGGCTTGAGAACTCCGGCAAAAACAGATATTCCTTTTGATTTAACCCAAAAAACCGTTGTTCTTGTAGATGATGTTATTTTTAAGGGGAGAACAATTCGTGCTGCTTTAAATGCAGTTAATGAATATGGTAGACCAGAAGTGATTCGTTTAGCTGTATTAGTAGATCGAGGTCATCGTGAGTTACCAATTCATCCAGATTTTGTTGGAAAAAAATTACCTACAGCTAAGGAAGAAGTTGTCAAAGTTTATCTACAAGATGCAGATGGTAGAGATGCTGTAGAGTTAATTACCACTTAGTATCATAGTCTCAAATTATAGCAGTTGACAGGTGATATTCTGACTCTTGTACGGGCGAACGGTCGTTCGCCCCGGCTTCTAGGTTCTCAAGAAAAAACTTTCTCCCCAACCCCTATTTACTGATTTTGTTGGCCACAATAGGGGGGCCTGCGGTGACAACAACAATTTTATCAGGATGAAGTAATTCACGGGCAGCTTGATTAACTTGACTGAGATTAACTTGCTTGATTTTGGTGATAAACGATCGCAATTCTATCTGATTTAAACCATAAACCTCATTCATTACTATTCTCTGGCTTAACTGTTCTGGATTAGCCAAGGAAATATTATAATTACTGATTAAATTGCGTTTAGCAGTTTCTATTTCTTGTTGTGTGACACCTTGTTGATGAATTTGTTTGAGGAGTTTGCGGGTACTAGAAATGGCTTTGCGTGTATCTTCTGGACTGGTTTGCATTTCAATTAAAAATGTACCGACATTTTTACCTGTGAGGAAATTACTATAAATCCCATAGGTTAAACCTTGGCGATCGCGTACCTCTGCCCCCAGTCTACTCGATAAGGTATCTCCACCTAAAATTTGATTTAAAATCATCGCCGCATAAAATCGTCTGTCTTGACGGTTAATTCCCGTATAACCCATATAAGTAATTGCTTGGGGTTTTCCAGGCACAACCGGATTGAGATTAACTACATTTTTCGGCATTCCCACATTAGGATATTTTACCGTTGGGGGTTTACCTTTAACTTGCCAATCTCCTAATTTTGTTTGCAAAAGCGATCGCACTTCATTCACATCAAAATCCCCCACCAAAGCCAAAACCATTGTATCAGGGCGATAATGTTGAGCCTTAAAAGCAATTACATCTTCACGTTTAATTTTTTGAATACTTTCCGCTGTAGGAAAAGTATGTAATGGATGTTTTTTAGGATAAATAGACTGAACAAAAATCCGACTAGCAATTTTTTGGGGATCATCTAAGTCCGAATCTAAGGAACTTAAAGCTTGTTGACGAGACAATTCCAACTCCTTGATCGGAAACGTACTATTTCTAATTACATCCGTCAATGTTCCCAATAAAATTGGCAAATCTACCGCTAAACTACTACCTTGAATCCTAACACCTTCCCGATAGGTTTCAAAATCCAAATTTACCCCTTTTGCCTCTAATTCCTGGGCAATAGTTCGCGTACTTTTGGTTTTTGTCCCATTCATCAAATTTTGGGCAACTAAGGACGCTATGCCACCTTGTTCATCTGACTCAAATTCTGTTCCAGCCTTGATATGTCCACTTAGAGTCACCGTTGGCGTAGTTTTATCCGGTAACAGCAAAATACGTAACCCATTAGGCAATGTTAACTGCTGAGGTATTTCTTGCTCTCTAGTTTTTGGTAATAAATCTACAGGTGGCAAGTATTTTTTTACATCAGGTGGAACTACTGCCACATCATCCGAAAAATTATCTTGTATTCTTGTTGAATAAGATGAACTTCTGATTATTTCCGTTTGTTTTGTGGGTTCAAAAAATCCCACCTTTCGCGCTTTTGTTTGCAGATATTTATTAATAACATTAGTCACATCCGCCGCTTGCACTTGACGAATATTTGTTAAATGATCTTCTGTATATTGATAATTATCTGCCGTAATTTGATCATTACCTAACTGCATTCCCTGGCTGGTAATATCACGATTATTTAACATTACCGCCGCCGTTAATTGATTTTTGGCTCGTTCTACTTGCTGCTGTGTCACACCGATCTTAGCGATTTTTTCCAACGCCTTCATCACCGCAGCATCCAGTTTAGTTAAATCCTCCTGATTATTTCCCCTCACCAAAATTTCATACCAACCACCAGCGCGTAAACTAGCTACATTGCCAGAAATATCATTCGCTAAACCCGACTCTACCAATTCTTGATATAAATAAGAGTTTTTACCCGCCGTTAAAATATAATCCATTACTTCCAAAGCCGGAATATCTGGTTGGTTAATTTGTGGTAAAGGGTAAATTATTTGTAATAACGGATTTCCCCCAGGTTCTTGTAATCTAACTGGTGGTACAGAAGTAGGTGCAGGGGATGGTTTAATCAGATGATGGGGAGAATATTGGCGTTTGGGAAGTTTACCAAATATATCTTGGACTTTTTTCAAAGTTTGTGATGTTTCAAAATCCCCAACAATTACCAAAACAGCATTATCAGGACTATAGAATTTTTGATAATATTCTCGAACTTGTTCCACTGTGAATTTTTCCACATCCGACTTTGTACCACCAATAGGTAGTCTATAAGGATGATCAGGAAAAACCGACATCATCACAGCGCGGTTAAGACGATATTCCGGGCTATTTTCATAACCTTGCAACTCAGAAATGACTACTCGCTTTTCACTGGCTAAATCTTGAGCATCTATCAGCGAGTTTTTCATTCTATCTGCTTCTAAGGTCAACAAAGCAGTAAGTTTATCCCGTTCCGCAGTGTTGTAATATGCAGTTTGGTCATAACTGGTAAAAGCATTAGAATCACTGCCTAAAGCACTAAATAACCGCCCAAATTGTATAGGACGATTTTTAGTACCTTTAAACATCATATGTTCTAATTGATGGGCAATACCATTAACTCCAGGTGCTTCTTGACCAGAGCCAAACCTATACCATATTTGTACTGTCACTACAGGCGCATTATATACCTCTTTAGTAAGAACCGTTAAACCATTATCCAGAACTGTTTTCCGCACATTTGCGGTCATGGTGTGATTTAATGTTTCTTTAGTAACTAGAGTCGGCTGATATTTTGCGGGGTAGGATTTATCAATTTGGGTTGGTAAACCTGCCTCTTGTAGACCAAAAGCGGCTTTATGATTTAAGACAAAAGCAGCTATTATCCAGATACTCAAGATGACTAAAGAAAAGCGATGTCGTTGTGCGAGCGAATAAAAGGACATATCTTTTGCGAATAGATATATGTAATTTAAATTACATATATTGATTGACTAGAAAAATAGAGCAAATGTTTCTGCACCTCATGGAAATTAAAACTGTAGGTAAAAAAGAGAAAAATTATATCTATCCAAAGATATTAATAAGCTGTTATACAGGTTACAGGTGACACTTCGACAAGCTCAGTGCATCGCAGGTGACAGTTTTACTCTTGCCTCTTGCCTCTTGCCTTCCGCTATAAATATCCCACAGCTTTGTAATTTAATTTTCAGGTGATTTATTTAAAAACCGTATAAATTCCAGTGGTAAACCGTCAAAATCAGCGATAAACGCCACTTCTAAGATATTATTGCCAATTTGCTGCTGTGTAGGTTCTAAAAGAATCTGCAAAGGTGGTAAACCATCCACCGTCCCTAACCTGATTTTTAAACTTTCTAACCAAGTAGGTAAATCTGGTGTGATCTGAGTCACATCAAAAGAAAGATGATAATAGCCCACATAATGTTCATCATTAAAAGCATCTGGGGCTGGTTGAGGTTGGGGAATTTGGATCAGTTCAATTCTCCCACCTAAACCGTCCATCCAGCAAGCTAGAGTATAACCGGTGGTGAAGCGATCGCCCACCGTAAACCCTAGCTGCTCATAAAAAGCGATCGCTAGATGGATATTTGCCGTCCGAATTGAAGCATGGTGCATAGAATTTTAGATTTTGGATTTTAGATTTTGGATTAATCTACAATCTAAAACCCAAATTGGGGAACAGGCCGGAAATTTTTACCCATTACCAATTACCCATTACCTACTCAAACAACCGGAAATATGGGTAACGCACTGGTACACCAGGTTCTTTATCCAAATCAAAATTAATCACTTCCCAACAAGGTTCTGTAGCGGAATCTGGCCTAAACTCCACTGGCAAACCATATAACTTTGCACCT
Source organism: Cuspidothrix sp. (assembly GCA_046080565.1). Lineage (GTDB taxonomy): Bacteria > Cyanobacteriota > Cyanobacteriia > Cyanobacteriales > Nostocaceae > Cuspidothrix. Next base: position 13,329 of record JBJTUF010000216.1, read on the forward strand.
GTACCTTCTGCTTGTCCAGCACGCCAAGGTGTACTTCGTTCTAAATAGCCACTCATTAATTCCTGATAACGCTGGGCAACAATAATTTTAGTGGCACGATAACCCTGAGTGTACAGCTTATCTAAAGCTTCGTGAATTTCAAACCGAATCCCATCAGGATGAGTATGTTGACGATACCATTCACCATCCCATCTGCGCCAATGACGACCAGATTGTAAATGAACCAACTCTCCTGTTTTTGGTTCAGCTTCAAAAGCCCCATGACGGGGACATAGATAAGTATCAGTTAATGTCAAAGCTGAAATACTTTGGCGACAGTGGGGACACTGTATTTCAGGGCCAAATATCGGGTACTGAAAGGCTGGATTGATCATGAAGTGCGTATAAACATAGTATTGTTTTTTTGTTAGCATCAGTAGGTTTAACTTTACACTCCTATTCCATTCCTTTAGATGACTTGCTCACTGCTGCATAAAAATGAAGATAGTGCCTGAGAACAAGTTTCACAACTGCCTAACTATACAAAGCTAAGGTCATGATATTCTGGTTTTGCAACCAGCCCTAAAGGTTGGAGTTTCTCCAGTGTTCCTGGGTACCATATTCATATTCTATCGTGTCTATCTGTTCTGACTGGAAATCTCCCCAATTTTCTCAAGCTGCTTTTGTGGCAGCTAACGCGGTAATCATTGGTTCTGTAACCATAGCAGCCAGAGCCAGCATTTGGTATGGATCTGTGGTTAGAGGTGATGTAGAACGAATTGAAATTGGCGAATGTACAAACATTCAAGATGGAGCAATTCTACATGGTGATCCTGGTATACCTACAATCTTAGAAGATCATGTCACTGTCGGCCATCGGGCTGTGATACATTCTGCTCACATTGAAAGCAGTAGCTTAATTGGTATTGGCGCAATTATTTTAAATGGCGTAAGAGTTGGTAAAGGTAGCATTATCGGTGCTGGTGCAGTAGTTACCAAAGATGTCCCCCCCGGTTCTCTAGTCATGGGTCTTCCGGGTAAAGTCGTTCGTCAACTGTCAGACACCGAAATCGCCGAACTCATCGAACACGCCGAAAAATACTATCAATTAGCCTTGCTTCATGCTGCTAATGGGTAATTGGTGATTGGTAATTGGTAATTGGTAATTGGTAATTGGTAATTGGTAATTGGTAATTGGTGATTGGTAATTGGTGATTGGGAAAAATACAAATAACTTCCCCTGCTTCTTCCCCAGTCCCCAGTCCCCAGTCCCCAGTCCCCATTCCCCATTCCCCAGTCCCCATTCCCCAGTCCCCAGTCACTAACTTTCTGGTTCACAGTCGGGAACACCTTCTCTAAATACCCGACTAGCGAGAATATCAGCCGCTTCAATGGTAATTAAATCTTGTTTATTTAATTTTTTGCCACTACTTAATAAACGATTAGCTTGACGCAAACGCGCCCTGTCTATAGCATTTCTCACACTACGAGCATTAGCAAAATGGGGCATATTCTTCCGTCTAATTAAATATTCACGGAAAGCTGTTTCTGC
>JBJTUF010000217.1:0-3061 GCA_046080565.1 Cuspidothrix sp.
CTAACACTTTCTGGTATATTTCACTTATCATTTTACTCTGTTAGTTCATATTTACTATTTATTACTTATCTTTTTTTGCTCCCACATTCTGTATCTCTTACTACATAAGCTTTTTCTCCTTCTTGTCCCCCTGTCAGAAAACAGCCAACATCACCATCGGGAATGGTACTTGGGTAGCAGCAGATTGTTTTATTGCCCCAGGTGTACAAATTGGCTCAAATGCAGTTATAGGCGCTCGTAGCAGCGTTTTTAGTAATATGCCAGTAGAACAAGTTTGTTGGGGAAATCCCTGTCGTCCGCAGTATAGCAGGAGGCAGGTGACAGGTAACAGGTGACAGGTGACAGGTGATAGTCAAGAGGGAATAGGGAAAAGCTTGTGGAATCACCTTTTTTAATTTTTAATTTTTAATTTCTCCCTCCGGGACTAGCCATTGGGAAAAACTATGTTACGATAGAACTACATTACGAAACTCAAGCAATAAAAACTATGCGACTCAAACGCTGGGAATCTCCCCGCAAACAGGGAAGAAACGACAAAGGCCGAGGCGGTTCAGCCAGAAAACGGCAACTGAAGAAACAAAGACAGATGCTCAGACAGAAACTCAAAGAAAATCAAAAGCTCAATGATCAGCAAAACAATAACCAGGGGGAAAGTTCAAATTCCCCCTATTTTTTTGCCCTTTTTTCCCAATCAACCCATTTAAAGCTTCCCTATTGCCATACTGATCGACAAAAAAAATTTTTTTCATAACACTTGACATTATTCAATCAAGACTGTTATATTATTTAAAGTTAATTCATTGGGGCGTAGCCAAGTGGTAAGGCAGTGGGTTTTGGTCCCGCCATCCCTAGGTTCGAATCCTAGCGCCCCAGTTATATAAGAGACAAGCCGTAATACCAACAGCTTGTCCTTTGTTGTTTCTACACTTTGTCTTTAACTGGACTTACGCAAAACCTACCGCAAATACTCTCATTGCGACGTAAGGAAGGAATCTCAAACCCCTACATTTCTTTAAAATGCTTCAGTCCTATTTAATTTCCATCATCTCAATTTAGAAAAAGTTGTTCTAAATCAGTTTTTGAATAAAATTAACGTTAGTTCCACAGAAATAATTGGGTTTTTCTAGTCAACCTCTCTTTGTACCTCATCTGAACCCTCTCCTCTTAGAATATGGTATAGATATTGATTGAAAACAAAAATGTTTGTAAGCTGCTGTGCAGCTAGATTGTATATTAGTATTAGGATATTGAAGAAAATTTCCCCGAAACTTTCTTCACTTTTGACCTACTATCGTGTATTTTAAATGCACAACAGCGTATTACTTATCTGTTTTCTATTTCCTGTTTCCTATCCTATCTATAAAAAAATTTTTTCTCAACTATCTTATAACTAATAACTAAATATGAACAATGACTCAGAAAATCTTACAAACCTGAATAAATTTCTTCGTCTTCCTCATAATCTTACTGCAATAGAAACTTGGGGATTTGGTTTAACGGGATTATTATTATGGATAACTACAGCACCAGGTGCTAATTATGAATTAGGAACTCAGGCATTATTAGTATGGATTCCCAGTACAACTATTGGGACAATTATTAATTTTCAAGTCAAAAAATTGGGAGAATATTGGCCAGATATTGCTGGAGGAACACCCAATTATATTACTAGGTTATTAAACAACTATCCATTATTAGGAACTTATTCAGCCTTAGGATATTATATCAGTTGGGTGGCAGTTTTGCCAGCTAATGCAATTATTATTAGTGATTTTATTAAAGTCAATTTAGAACCTTTAGGCTTAACAGTTCCCGAAACATTATTAAGAATTGGCTTTACATTGATTGCTTTTATTGTTGCTTTTAGTGGTACTCGTGCCTTAAGTATTTTACATTTATTTTTTGTAGTACCCGCCTTGGGATTTTTATTAATTTTCTGTGTTCAAGGCATGGGTCGGTTAGTTTTTTCTCCCGATAGTCCGGGCTTATTTCCTACTACTTGGTCAACTTTTAATTTAGGTAATTGGGCAATTTGGTATATTATTGCGACTTATGCAGTTTATGCTTGTGAAACTGCCTCTGCTTTTGTTGCTGATAGTCAGAAACCTCAGCAAACTTTAAGGGTATTAGTATTATCAGCTTCCCTAGTTCCTCTAGTTTATTTAGCAGCAACTTGGATATTAATGAGATTAGCAACTGATAGTAATTTAGGCGATAATGCCTACTTAAATTTATTATCAGCATCCCAACCTTTCTGGGGTAATTTTGCACCGTTACTGGTAACATTTTTAGTAGTTTCTGGTAGTTTGCTCAGTTGTGCTACGGCGGCGGCTAATAGTCCGAGAATGTTATATCAATTAGCTTTAGATGGTCGTATAGCACCAGTTTTTGCGGTTACTTCACGTCAAGGAATTTTAGGGCCTAGTTTAATTTTAACCTTATTTTTAAGTTTATTATGGTTGGCTTGGGGTAACATTACAAGAATTGTTTTTGTCACAGGAATTGGCTGGTTATTTTCATTTATTGCTTTACATTGGGGTTTATGGTTAAAAAGAAATAATTCTGAAGTTTTATTCCCAAGATTATCTTTAATCTTTGCAATTTTTGAATTATTTACTTTAATAGTAGGTGGAATTGCCTGGAATTGGTTAGATTTATTAATTGGGTTAGCTTTACCTTTTTTTATTTTGATTATTAATTATGCTATTAATAGAATTAATTGGAAAATTTTTAAACCATACTGGTGGCAAAATTTTTATCGTTGGCGCAGTCAACAAGTTCCACCTGATTTTATGATGATTCAGGTAGTAATTTTAATTATTTTAGTCTCCTCCGCCATGATTATTGGTTGGTTAGTTAGAAGTGGGCTAGAAATTCTCAATGCAGATTCTACCATTTTAATTAATCTCTTTGTTTTATTATTATGGTTCATCAGTACATAGTATGCTAAAATATTAAAGTAAAAATTCCAACCAGATGAGGAAGAACAGCAAAACCATTGATATAGTTGACTTAGGAGACCAAATTGTAGTTGACTGTAAGAGAAAATGTTGAAATTTAG
>JBJTUF010000218.1:0-23158 GCA_046080565.1 Cuspidothrix sp.
GGTACATCAAATGTTCCAAAAAACTATAGAAGAATTAATGCAATTTAGCCGCTATCGGTTGAAGGATTACATCAAAGGGCAAAGAGCTATGAAGCTTGCTCTCTCTAGCTTCTAGCTATCTTGTCCTCCTGTCAGAAATTAAATACTTCGTCATTAAATACTTCGTTATTATCATTAAGATTGTCTGATTCATTTGATAAATCTGGTTCATTGGCTTGATTTTTTGATTCTGTCTCAGTTAACAAAATCTTACTTAAAGATTGAGAAGGTAGTTTTTCATTTATTTGCTGTAAAATAGTCAGCATATCTGGTAAACACTCAACATTAGTAGATATCTTTGACAAAGATTGTGCTACTGATGAATTATTTAATGAAGTTTGATTATTTTCATTAGCTGCTTGTAATTGTTGCTTTAAAAGCAAATTTTCTTCAGTAGCTGTTTCCAATTGTTGCTTTAAATCAGTAGCTGTTTCCAATTGTTGCTTTAAAAGTGAATTTTCTGCATTAGCTGCTTCTAAATTTTGTTTAAACTGTGAATATGAGTAACAAATCTTCTTCCAAGCTTCTTGCGCTGATTGTAATCTTTTCTTTTCTCTTTCCTGTATTTCATAATTCTGCAATAAATTTGGCGGACAAGGAGTAAGTAAATAAGAACAGTTGGAACAAAATTCAACTTTATTTTCAATATGCTCTTGACCGCAAACTGGACATTTTAACATTAGTATTACCAACCTCTAAAGTATTTGAACTATGAATTTAATTGAGGAGACGATAGATAGGGCGATTAAATCGCCCATTAATATGTTCATTAACCAAAAAATACGTTATTTCCCTGCCCATTCTTTCCCTAAAACTTTCAGCAATGCCTTTAATCCAAGGATAAAAGGAGCTTCTTCACGAATGTTTTCAACTGTACCTTCAATGGTAATCAAGGAATTTTTCAATTCCCTTTCTGTCGCTCGCCATAATTTCTCGTTATAATCTGGTTCGGGATCATCTAAATGTTCCTTTAATTTATAGAGTTCTAAAGGTTTTATCCCATCAATTCCTAATTGGTCTAAACTGACATGAAAAGCATCTAAAAATAGTTTCAATTGATTGAGTGTGGGAATTTGATAGTCACCTCTATTGATACTCCTTGCTTGCAATTGTAACCGTTCTTGCCGGCCAAACTGTTCTTGACCAATAATACAATCTTCCCCAGCAATGATAGGATCTTTTTCGTTTTTACCTAGCCCTTCTAATTTTCGATCTTTTAAAACTAAACCACAAGCAGCTTCATCCTTGGGATTTCGACTAAGACGGGTTAGTTCTTCTGTATCAGGAAAACCAGAAGCAATACTCATCATGCTACTAAATAAAGTATTAATTTCGGAATTGCTGCCAAATTCACCACCTTCTGCTAACCAATGCAGTAGTCGTGAAGCATTTCCACCAACATAAACAGGTGTGATTTGATTTTCAGAATATTTACCCTCTTGGTATAAAACTGAGAGAATTTGACCAACATAAAAGTATAATCCACAAACACCAATTGCCATTAAGCGAATTAGTCCTTGAAAATCTTTATCTTCTGTAAATCTATCTCGTTTTGTTTCTAGCCAATTACCGGCTTCTAGCCGCATCCAAACATCAAGTTTAGCATTAAAAGCTTGACCTTTTAACTTACTCCAAATCTGAATATCCTTAATATTAGGATCTAACTTTTTTAAGAAGTTAGGATTCATCTCCATGAATTGCGAAAAAAGTTGACTACCTGCTAATAGAACTGAACATTGATGCAGAAGTTTATCATTTTGCCAGATAGAAATATCTGATGTACCACCACCCATATCAATACAAGTGCTACTAACTAAATCATATTCTTCCTGTTCAGCAAAATATTGGGCAACGGCTAAACTTTCAGTACGGAAATAAGTAGGATTATCTTTGTCTGGACTATTATGAATAATCCCTGATTACTAGAGCAGGTAATCATCCAAGGGGATATGTTTCGATTGTTAAAAACTCTTTGAAAAAAGAATACACCAATCCCAGCGTTGAGGTGATAGGATCTGGGGTTGATGGCAATAAAGTCCCTAACTTACAAGCACGCCTAAAAAAAGATATTATAGCCAATAGTCCGACTCATGTTGTGATTTACATTGGTGTTAATGATGTATGGCATTTTCATGACTCGAGAAGAGAACCGGGAACTGATCGTCAAGTATTTGAGCAAGGATTACGGGATCTGATTAAACAGATCAGAGCGGTAGGATATGAGGTTTTGTTGTGTACTCCTACTGTAGTAGGGGAAGATCCTGATAGTAATACACCTGTGAATCAACTATTAATAGAATATGCAGAAATATCTCGGACTGTAGCCAAAACTTCAGGAGTTCCTTTGTGTGATTTATGTTCTGCTTTTGTCAAGTATTTGCGAAGTAATAATCCTCAGAAATTATATGAGGGTATTCTTACTACTGATGGAGTTCATCTTAATGATCAGGGTAATCTTTTTGTCGCTAATGTGATGTTAGATAATTTACGTCCTTTACTCAATGCCAAGTCCAAAAAGAATGTCAATTCTCCACAAAAATAAACTATGATTAATAATTAACTATTTTTGGGTTTCCTGGCGATAGGCTAGAGCAAAACGTTCAATTCCTGCCAAATCCCCATGAATAGAAATATCTCGATAATTACCGTTATTTTCTAATAATTCCCTTACTATTTCCGCCTGTCCTGCCATCATTTCAATTAACCACACCCCACCGGGCCGCAAATAATCAGGGGAAAGTGTAATTAAATGACGGATATAGTCTAAACCGTCTACACCACCATCTAGGGCTAAATGGGGTTCATGTTTAACTACTTCTGGCTGTAAAGTGAGTACAGTATCACTGGGAATATAAGGCGGATTTGATACCATACCACTAAACTGACCTTGAAGAGATTCTAGGGGTTGCCACCAAGAACCTTGATAAAATTGAATCTTTTCTGTAAAACCTAAATTTTCAGTGTTAGTTTTTGCAACTTTTAACGCTGCTGGACTAATATCTACGGCATGAATGGTAGCATTGGTTAATGCTTCTGCTAGTCCAAGAGCGATCGCACCACTACCGGTTCCTAAATCTGCCCAATGTCCTGCTTTCATCTCATCATTAGCAGCAGTTACAACCAAGTCAATTAATATTTCTGTTTCTGGTCTGGGAATTAAAACCGCTTGGGAAACTGTGAGTTGAAATCTCCGCCAAGAGGTAATACCTGCAATATATTGTATTGGTAAACGATCATTTAATCGTCTTTGCCACAATTTTTCTAATTCTGGGAAAGACAATGACATGGAAATTTGATCCCATGTTTTGAAAGTTTCTAAACGCAAGTTCAACCTGTCTAAATTAGCTATTGTTTCTAATAGCCAATCTATTTCTTTGGGAGATATATCCGCCGCCATAGCAGCTTGAATTGCCGCAGTTCTCCACTGCCAAAGTTCTAAACCAGAAACTATTTGATTTGCTTCTAACATAGTTGACAGGGAACAGGGAACAGGGAACAGGGAACAGGGGAGCAGGGGAGCAGTGGTTCGACTTCGCTCACCAACCGGGGAGTAGGGGAACAGGGGAGTAGGGGAGAAATTTTTTTCTTCTGAACTCCTGATAGCGAAGCGTGGCGTTAGCCATACTTCTGACTCCTAATCTTCTGTCACCTGTCACCTGTTCCCTGTCACCTGCTATAGTTACATTATTTTTTCTTTTGTTGGTTCTGAACTATCGAACGAATAAATTCAATTGATTCCCGTGATGGATACAACAAAATCTTGCTAGCAGTGGGATCATTACTACTATTAAGAGTATCAATTACTCCATACAAATCTACGACTTGGATTTCTGTATTTGCTGCTTCTTTGGGTTTAGCTTTTTTGAACTCTTCTAAAAGGGCTAATGCTTGTTCTTTATCAAAGTAGAAAGGAATTAACCGTTGATTACCTTGGGGAATAGTCAAATAGCTATTTCCTTGTTTGAATTTTGGCACAAATAAGGGAATACCATTAAATTGTTGACCTTTACCACCTTGATTAACCATATTTCTGGCTATATCAACTTGTTGTTTTGTAGGTACTAAGGTAAAAACTACATTTGAGTCTTTTTTCTTATTATTTTCTAAGACTAATTTATAGTAATCTGCTAAAGAAAGAGGTCTAACTTGAATACTGCTTGCTAACTGCGGATTTTCTTTTTTTAGTCTACCGTCTAAAAAGGTTTGAGCATCTTTTTTACTTATAAAAAAGCCTATTTGAGAAATAGTTTTAGATTCATTTTTTCTGGAGATAACGACAAATTCTCCTTTAGGATTAGTCAGGGTAAAAATGGGTACTTCCTGTAAAGTTTTGACTACTTGCTCTTGTGGTAGTGCCAAAGCTTGCATATTATTCATACCTGATAGTCCGGCAAACATGACGCTACTTGCTAGACCTAATGTTATACCCCAACGTACTAATAATTTCATGATTACTCCTTGTGTTAATTCTGTACCCCTAGCCAAAAGCTTTTAAGTCATATTATATGTCTTCGCCACGGATCAGTTATATCCTGATGTTTTGAAGATTACAAGTAATGGTTAACGTTTGTTAGCTAATCATTACTCATTTATACTAGACTCTGTAGCAGATAAGTATAGGGTTCGTCTAGAGATTGAACGGTACTAGATTTGATGGTCTCTAAATAACGTAATAAAAACTGGACTTGTTGATGATTGGGACGATAGGAAAGATTGCCTTGTTTCTCAACTAGGGGCGAAATCCCCGGTGTCAAGGAAGCTATGGTTTTATAATCGGGGTTTTGTTGAGAGTTATGGGTTAACCACAGTCTATCGGAAGATGCAGGAATTAAACCAGATGGTAGTTCCCCTTCTAAAAAAGCTAATAATCGCTGTTGACAATTGCGGGTATTGATACCACGACTTTCAAATAACTGCAAGACTTCACCAAAGGATAGGGAACGGTTGGGTAATATTTTCAGCAATTCCGAGAATAGGAAATAGTCTGTATATTGTTGTTTAGGTATGTCTAGAATGTGGGGATGTAAGGGTAACATGGCTAAACCTAATGCTACGCGGCTACAGTTAGGAGCGCCATTTTCTCCTAGATATGAATCTTGAATAATTTTGGCATTGGGTAGTTTTTGCCGTAACCAACGGTTGATAGTACCAACGGAAGCTACTCCACCGCTGAGGATAGCTTGATTAATGGATTCGGTGGGAATACCACGAGCTACTAATAATTTATTCAGTTCTCGGTTAAGACGGCGAACAAAGGGGACAAATACTTGGCTTTCTAAGTCTCGACGCTGTAATACCCAGCGCTGATCTGCTAATTCTAGGGTAAAACTTTCTTGATGTTGTAGGATTAATTTTAAAGCTAAAGCTGCATCTAATAAGGCTTGTCCGAGGAGGGAACTTTCTAGACGTTGCTGGAAGATGATTCGCGCTTGTGTATCTGGTTCTCCTACTTTTGGTAATTTGAGTGTTTCCAATCCTAAACTAGAAAATTGCATTTGGTCTAAACCAGGAATAGAGGGTTGCCAATGCCAAGGATTAGTGTTAGCAGATTGAGTATTAGATTCTCCTGGTTGACGGGTTTGGCGAGATTTTGGTGGTAGTAGTAATTGACAAATAATATCCTGTTCCATCCCTTTGCCGGCATAAGCAAAATTGTGGAGCATGAAATGGTTATGTCTCAATTCCTCTAAATTTGCTGGTATGTCTACTAAGGACATTTCTGTGGCGATCGCCCCGATATTAATAGCGAGGGTGTTACCTAAGAGGGGATAATCACTGGTTTTGAGAATTTGTAAGTTCTCATTATTGGTAATGTTGACTGGTTGACCATCAAAAGTGTCTAATTCTGGTAGTAAGGTAGCGATCGCTTCTTCAACAAACAAGATTTGTTGAGGATGGGAAACCAGTTGACCGGTAATTATAGCTTCCCGAATATTAAAGCGATATTGTTCTGTCCAATTAGAAGGACAACTACAAATCACAACAGAGATATTTTTAATTATTTTGCAGAAATTGGTGTGATTCATTCCCAAAGCATTGGCGATTAATGCTGGTGTGGTGCTTGTTTGACTCGATCTGAGGGTTAAGAGTAATTTTGAGAGCGATCGCACCACCCAAATTAAAGGACCTGCTGAAAATTCATTTAACTGTAACATTGGTTCCCATTTTTGCCGTTCTTGTTGGTAGGGAACTGCTATTTGTAAAAAAGGCTTTAACTGGGCTGAATATATATGAGAGGCAGCAGGTTCTCCCGAATTTTTGTCCTGATTTGATGCCGAATTATTCGGTAAGTAAACTTCTGCCGGTAAACGAAATGATTGCTGAAATGTCGAACTGCCATCTTGCTGTTCGGCTGACCAATAAATCGGATAAACTACCAATTTTGAACGATTTAATAAAGCCGCAGAAATACCTGTCGTGCCAATATCAATTCCTAAATACCAGGTTTGATCTACATGATGTTTATCCCCCAAATCATTATTGCCATCATCAGGAATGGAGGTTTGAGAAGCCGTAATTGGTGATTGTTGATTTGTAACTGGAGACTGAGAAAATGTTTCTTTCTTCTCTTCTATATAAGTTGGAGTTTCAGAAATTGAATCTGTTGCTTTCTCTTCTATATATGTTATGGTTGGTGAACTCAAATCTGTTTCTGAATTGCTAACTATATTTAGATACTCTGTCTGAGTTGCATTGTTTAATTCTGGTGTCGGTAATGGCAGAGAATTTAATGGTTGATCAAAATTAGCTAAATCTTGATCTAATTGTTGTAACTGTTGTGCATCCAAAACAATTTCAGGAATTGCCGGGCGATCATTATCTACTAAAGAGAGTAAATTTTCCTCCGCCGAGGCTGGAATATAATCATCTAAGATCGGCTCTCGATTATCTTCTGTTGTCACTGGTGGTAATGACACTGAAGCAACATCTAAATCTGGATTATCTAACTGACTCTGTAATGATTCTAGTGGTAATTGCTCATCGGCAGTATCAATTAATAAATCAGTTAAAACTGTAATTCTATCAGCACTATTTTCATCAGTTTGAACAAGTTCTAATTCATTTAGTGGTTGAACTTCGGTATTATTTTCTTCATTTTCCGGGCTATTATTTATTTTTGCTGGTAAATCAGTTAACTGTGTTTCACTTGGTATTTTATCTATATTACTAACTATCTTATCATTGATTTCTGTCACCAACAAATCATTATCTAAAGTTTCCGAATTACTAGATAAACTACTATCTTTAGTGCCGATAGTTTCATCAGATAATGACAAATTTGGTGGTACAAAAATTTCTGTATCTGCATTAAATAAACTTGCATAAAGTTCATCTACTTCATCGGTACTTTGTCCAGATTTATCTACTTCAACCTGGACTGGTCGGGGCAATAATTCTGTATCTAATGTAATTGGTGCTATATCTAGAGATGGGATTTCTGGAGATTGAATTTCTGTATTACTTGCTGCTATAACAGAACCAGAATTTACTAAAGTTGGATTTTCAAGGGCTAAATTATTAGATTCCTTCGGAAACGATGATGTACTAGCTGCAACATTTGCACTAGAAATTACAGGTTGATTTACCAATATTTGCTGTTCTGAATTTTGGATCAAATTATTGATAAAATTCGTCATTAATTGCTCACCTTGCATCCCTTGATTGTGCATTTTAGCTAATGCTTGGGATAAGGATTGAGAATAAGTATTAATATTACCTTCTAAAGCTTCAAAAACAACATTCACAGTTCCATCTAGCGCGAGTAATCGTTGATCTAAGTTCCGCGTAAAATTATTCAGTTGCTCGATTTTATCTGCTGATTCTAAAATAGGTAGAATAGCAGAATTAACACCTTGTAAATTTTCTGGCTCAGGATTGTTTGTGATATTGGTATATAATTGTAAGTTGGGTACTAAACGTCCCATGAGAACTTCTAAAAATTCAGCAATCATTTGATCTTGATTTGCCAATTGCTGACTTAAGGAATAGTTTTGCAGTCGCTTTTGCTCTAATTGTCTAATCTCCTGAATTAGACTAGCTCGTTCTGCTAAAAGTTTGGATAATTCTGCTTGCAATGGCTGAAGTAGAAAATCGAGTTGTTCTTGTATTTGTGATGTTTGAGTATTAGGTGCTTGTTGTTCAAATAAAAAAGATTGTGATACACCATCAACATTCGCCTGTTCTTTAAATTGCGTAATTATGGATGATAATCCTGTTGTACCAGATTGGTTGCTGGTGCTTTCTAAAACTTGATTTTCTGATTCTTGCTCCTCATCTAATTTACTTAATAACTCATGCACACGCTGTAATATTTCTTTCTCTTGTTGTCCTTGGTTAGAGAGGAATTTAGACAGACCTTTACTACTTTGAGATAGTAATTGATCAATTTCTCCAATTAGTTGCTTAATTTCATTAGTATGGGAAGTCACGTTAAATTACCTTAATGAGAAAAGTACATTGATTTGCAAGAGCTTGATAATTACGTAAGTTTTTAGTATTAAAATTCTTACTTCATACTTGGCCAACTAAACGATGTCATGGGATGTGATGGTAATCTGAATTTGATTACTGAATTTACTCATGAAGACAGGTAATAGGCAAGGGTATTGATGAAAATGACGGTAGATGAGGTGTTTTCGTCCATAGCTGAGACCATTTTCATAAAAATAAATCATATATAGCGGAAGGCAAGAGGCAAGAGGCAATACTTCGACTTCGCTCAGTAACCATAGGCAAGAGTAAAATCCTTGGTATGATTAGGTTTTACGAATCAATAATGTCCTAATCATTGTAGCTACGGCTATACTAAGGAACAACGAATAGGATTGAAAGTCTTTTGTTGTATAGCTTTTGAGGTAAATTTTGGATCTCATTCAACTGCATACCGCTATAGTTCTATCTTAGTCATTATTCTCAATATGTATAATAAACATCTCCACTCAATAGTATCGAATCCGGTTAAAAACAGTAAATCAGGCTCAAACTCTTTCTGCAATAATTCAGGAGTATGGCTAACGGCACGCTGCGCTATCAGGAGTTCAGTAGTTCGGAGTTCAGAATTAAAAATGAAGAATGAAATTCTTGTCTGCTCGCCTACTTGCCTGCTACCCTGAAATTATTTATGTTTGCGGTAATCTACTTACTTGCATATACTGGAATAAGTAAAGCACTATTAATTACATGAGTTCCAGAGTAGTCAATCATACTGAAAAAGAGTAAGATTATTCATAAAAATTCTTATTTTCTCTTTAATTGATCAGAAAATAAATTTCAAACCCTTCACACTTTACCTGATTCCTGATTTTAAGGATTGCTGCCAGTCTCCAACGTTTAAACCTGCTGTCTGGCTGCAAGTCATTAAATGTAGAATTATCTGGCCTTAATCCAGTGGATTTTCTGGTAATATTGTTAAGTTTTACTACGGTAAATCTCTGTTAAGGGCGGTTGTAATTTGATAACGTCGGTTTACAATCACAATCTTCTGATGATGATAGCAGCTTTAATAATTAAGATGTCCTGATGGAAGAAAGACAAAATACACACAATGCGGCTCACACATGGATGGTTTCCTCGCCCTTTTTTCAAGGCTTGCCAGAATCTGGGGTTGAGAAAGCTCTTACTCATCTTGTTACTCGTACTCATCCAGCGAATCAAGTAATTTTACTAGAAAACGATTGGGGTGGTTCGGTCTACTTTATTGTGGATGGCTGGGTAAAAATCCGCACTTACAATTTAGATGGCAAGGAGGTAACGCTGAATATTATTGGCAAAGGAGAGTTATTTGGAGAAATGGCGGCACTAGATGAAGTGCCTCGCTCTACGGATGTGATTACTCTGACTTCTACTATGATTGCGAGTATGCCAGCCCAGGATCTCCTGAATTTGTTGCAAACAGAGCCTTTAGCGGGAATGAGATTATCACAGTTAATGGCCAGAAGACTAAGACAGGTGAACAGAAGGTTACGACTGCGAGAATCTGATAGTCAATCACGGGTGGCTGATACGTTATTATTTTTAGCGGAGGGACAAGGGAAAAAAAGTAATACTGGGATGGAAATTCCTAATTTACCCCATCGGGAATTGAGCAGTTTAAGCGGACTAGCAAGAGAAACGGTGACAAGGGTACTGACAAGACTAGAAAAAAAAGGTTTGATTATCAGAGATCAAGATCATATTCGGATTCCTGATTGGTCAGCTTTGGAAAAAACTATAGTTTAACGGAGTTCTCATATCGTTGTTCCAGCATTGCCGGAAATTTTCTTTGACTGTGCTGTGTGTTTGTGCAACCTCAAAACTGTGGTGAAATGTGCTTTAATTTGCAAGTCCCTCATCTAATTGTGTTCCATGAGTATTGCTGATTCCGTACCTGAAGAGCCAGAGACAAATTCATCTTCTCCATCTTCTACTCCAACTCAGTTACAGCACCACCCTCTACAGGTAGAAAGCACTTTGAGGATGGTAGAAACGGCTTTTCTAGCTAGTACAGCTAGTTTAATTTGGTTTATTAACTTCTATTTTCCTTTGGGTCCGGTGTTGCGGATGTTTTTCCCTATTCCCATTGCTTTGGTGTATTTGCGTTGGGGGACAAGGGCGGCATGGATGGCGGCGGTAACTTCTGGGTTACTTTTGTCTGTGTTGATGGGGCCTGTTCGTAGTGTGTTGTTTGTTATGCCCTTTGCCTTGATGGGTGTGGTGTTAGGGGCAAGTTGGTATCGTCGAGTGTCCTGGATTGTTTCTATTGTTTTAGGGACGTTATTGGGGACGCTGGGGGTATTTTTTCGCCTGTGGTTTTTGTCTGTTTTGTCGGGAGAAGATTTATGGGTATATGTGATTAATCAGGTGACAGCGTTGATTGAATGGCTGTTTTTAAAGTTTGAGTTGTTAATGACTGCTAATTTATTATTGATTCAATTAGGAGCGATCGCTTTGGTTGTTTTGAATAATTTTATTTATTTATTTTTAGTTCACTTGACTGCTTGGTTACTTTTTGATCGCTTGGGTAATCCCATTCCTCGTCCTCCTCATTGGGTCCAAGTGCTGATGGATTATGAGTAGTAGTCAGAACTATGATTAATATTTATACACAAGTTACCCAGGGTGAAGCATGGTTGAGTCGTTATCGGGGTGCTTTACCAATATTTGCCTGTATTTTAGGATTTACGGAAACTGGTTTAATTCCAGGAATTTCTGCGGCAGGTTTGACTCCAGAGGATAGGCAATATACAGCCTGTGCCGATGTGGAATTTCTGTATTATGGTGCTAAATATCAGCCCCAATACTCCTTACCACCTCTGACTTCTGGGACTTCTCCTGTGCTGATTTCGCGGGCAATGGTGACAAGTTTAAATATGCCTCTTTATTTATTTAATGCCGGTTTACCTGAAACTCCACCTGTGCCATTAATTGATTTGGGTGGTATGTCGGCGCGGTGTTTAAGTACAGGGGAGGCTATGAATATAGATGTGGTTAAATATTTACTAGAACAGGGATTACGCTGGGGTTCTGAATTAAGTTCTCAAGTTGGTTCTGGAGGATATGTAATTTTAAGTGAGTGTGTTGTTGGTGGGACAACAACAGCTTTGGCGGTATTAACAGCATTGGGAATTGATGCTGTAGGTAAAGTTAATAGTAGCCATCCTGTGTGTAATCATCAACAAAAATGGGATGTGGTGCAAGCTGGGTTGGCAAAAATGCCTTTGTCTGTTGATCCTTTAAAAATTGTGGCGGCGGTAGGTGATCCCATGCAAGTGGCGGTAGCTGGAATGGCGATCGCCGCTAGTCGAAATTCTGGGGTATTATTAGGCGGAGGCACCCAAATGTTGGCAGTTTATGCTCTGATTCAAGCGATCGCCCACACCTACTCTTTACCTTGGCAACCATCAGAAATTGTCATCGGTACAACCCGTTGGGTAGCCGAAGATCCCACTGGTGCAACAGTTAATTTAGCCGAAAGTTTAAGCAAAAATAGCCCCCCTTCCTTATTAGCCACACAATTAAGTTTTGCCAACTCCCAATATCCCCAACTTCAAGCCTATGAACAGGGTTTTGTGAAAGAAGGTGTAGGTGCTGGTGCAGCTTGTATTGCTGCCTGTTTAAGTCAAGATTGGCAGCAAAATCAACTTTTAGCAGCTATCGAAGCCCAAATCCAAGAACTTACCAGAAATTAATAAACCCTCTGTCTGAGTAACTGTTCTTCTAAGGCTGCAATCCGATGATAGGCAGCAGTTAATTGAGTTGTTAGCCGTTGAATTTCAATTTCTGGTGTTACTTGTCTATTTCTGCTTTGATAGTTCATTTCTGAATAAACCAAACCATCTATCAAAACATCTTTATGTCCCAATGTTTCATTAACATTTACATCTTCTATTAACTCATAGACTGGCTGATCATTCTCCAAATAATCTTCTATTGGCGGTAATTTTTGCCCAGATAAATCTGATAAGGCTTCCGATAACCGAATATCTAACCTTTCAATCACTGAGTAGATAGCATCTACCTTATCGCTTAAGACTAGGATTTGTTTTTCTAATGATTCCATTTAATACCTGCATCGAAAAATATTTCTTTTATGTTATTCACTTTACTGACAATTTTAGATATACTTATGGATTATTTAATTTTTCATAGATGTTTAACCACTCATAAACTAAACTTTGATCCATTGAGATAAAGTAATCATACTGATAAGCTCAATTAGGGAATATATTCATGGTGTTACCAGACTTATGAGAAGTATCATGTTTTACGATTTCATCCCTTACCTCCCTTAATAAGGAGATAATAAATTCATCAAAGTCTCTCTTTCTAGACGGTATACAAGGTATTAGTAACACAAAACAGTTTTCAGATATCCTCTTAGCAAAACGAAATATTAATTGATATTTCTTCATGTTTTGTCTACTATTCAACAAAATTCTCTTATTCACCTACTATAAAAATCAATGCAGCGACGTTCTTTTTTATTAGGTACAAGTACCTTAGCCATTACTCAAATCATTACTGGATGCGGCACAAATCAGCAACTTCCTTTAAACATACAATTATTAAAATACTCTATACCTGGTCAAATAGTAAATCAGTTTCGTAAAACTATTACCGGAGGAGGAAAGTCGAAATTTACCCCCATTAATCAACTTGAAGAATTATTCAAACTACTACAAACTTGGCAGAAACCAGTAAACAACCAAAAAGAATGGACTCGTTTTTTACCATTCAATCAAAATCAAAAATCACAACCCGCCAATTTAGTTACTTTGGGAGATTATTGGTTACAAGCAGCAATTAATCAAAAACTCATTCAACCCCTAGAAACTAAAAATATTAAAAATCTAGGTAAATTAAATGAAAAATGGCAACAACTAGTTAAACGTGATCAACAAGGCAAAATATGGGGTCTTCCTTATCGGTGGGGAAATACAGTTATTGTTTATAACCAAGAAAAATTTCAACGATTAGGTTGGAAACCAACAGATTGGAGTGATTTATGGCGCAGTGAATTGCAAAATAATATCTCTTTACTTAATCATCCAAGAGAAGTTATTGGTTTGGTTTTAAAGAAATTAGGTAAATCTTACAATACAGAAAATATTAACGAAATTGCTAATTTAGAAACCCAACTACAAGCATTAAATCAACAAGTTAAATTTTATAATTCTACCAACTATCTAGAACCTTTAATCATTGGGGATACTTGGTTAGCTGTTGGTTGGTCTAATGATATAATTCCTCTTATTAATAGTAATAGGAAATTTGCCGCAGTTGTTCCCAGTTCAGGAACAGCAATTTGGGCAGATTTATGGGTTAGTCCCACAGGCGTTAAAAATGATAACTTAACATATCAATGGCTAGATTTTTGTTTAGACCCAAATACATCTAAAAAAATTGCCCTATTAACTAAAACTAATTCCCCCATTGAGAACAATATAGAAACAGGAGATATTCAATCCCAGTTACAAAGTTTGTTAATTACTAATCCCGAAGTTTTCGCAAAAAGTGAATTTTTGCTTACCTTATCACCAAAAATGATGCAACAGTATGAGGATTTATTTAGTAGAATAAAAAAATCGTGATCTATAGGAATAATATTTGATTTATCAAAAGATACGTATGGTACTTTAGACTCTATAAATTATTTCTATTAATATAGAAATTATGGATTTTAACGAAACATAGGTATTTGAGATTCCTTCCCTACATCGCAATGACAGTATTTGAAGTAGGTTTTGCGTAAGTCCAGAGAGAAAACAAAAGAATAAATTTTTAACTGAACTGTATTGAAATATAGCTGTAGCCAGGATGATTAGGACATGATTGATCCTTGAAACCTAATCATAGCAAGAGTTTTATTACCTCTTGCCTTCTGCTATATAAATAAATCCCCGATGTCTTAAAGAAATCGAGGATAAAAAGATGATTAAATTACCAGTATTAAATTAAACAGCCGCTAACTCCGGTGTGGGGCGCTTACTGTTACGAATATTCTTAATTGCCTCAGCATAGTCGGGAGCATTAAATACAGCAGAACCAGCTACAATGGCATTAGCGCCAGCTTCCAAAACTTGCCAGGTGTTATTAGCTTTTAGTCCCCCATCAACTTCAATCCAAGGATTTAAACCCCGTTCATCACACATTTGACGCAGTTGGCGAATTTTGGGAACTACACTAGGTATAAAGCTTTGTCCACCGAAACCAGGGTTAACGCTCATAATTAGAACTAAATCACATAGTTCCAGCACATATTCAATTAATTCTAAAGGTGTACCAGGATTTAACACAACCCCAGCTTGCTTACCTAATTCTTTGATTTGTCCTAGAGTTCGGTGTAAGTGAGGAGAAGCATTATGTTCTGCATGGACAGAAATGATATCAGCCCCAGCTTTTGCAAAACCTTCTACATATTTTTCGGGTTCTACAATCATCAAGTGGACATCTAAAGGCTTAGTTGTAATTGGACGAATCGCCTCCACAACCAGAGGGCCTATTGTAATATTAGGTACAAAACGTCCATCCATTACATCAACGTGAATCCAATCTGCTCCCGCTTTATCCACAGCGCGAATATCGTCACCCAGACGACTAAAATCGGCTGAAAGGATAGATGGAGCAATAACTATAGGCTTTTGAGGTGAATTTTGGGTCATGGCTAGTGGGTTTTTAAGCTTTTCGTCTGTAAGCATTGTAACAAAATATGGAGAAAATTATTAAAAATTAATTCAAAATTTAAGAGGCAGGAGTTCAGGCGCCAGAAGTATGGCTTTGCGACGCTTCGCTATCAGAAGTTCAGGATGAAGAATGAATTTATTACACTCTTGCACCCCTGCACTCTATCACCTGTCACCTGTCACTCCAAATATGAACAAAAATTCCCTAATTTTCTGGAGTTTAGGATTTTCTTGCTTGACTTTACCCGTCTTTGCTGGGGTGAAGTTGACTAATTTTTTAGGTGGTAATGGTATTGACGCGCTAAAACTACATCAATCTCCATATAATTTGACTGGGCGCAAAATTGCTATTGGTCAGGTAGAAATTGGTCGTCCAGGAATGTTTGGCTTAGATAAGGCAGCATCTAAACATCATGCTGTATATCCATTTGCCGTGTTTTCACGCAATGTTCCCGCTAAATCGAATATAAATGTTGACACCCATCCTTATAATGTGGCTGGGGTAATGGTGAGTCAAGATAAGGCTTTTCCTGGTGTCGCACCCAAAGCGCAACTATATTCTTATGCGGTGGGGTCTGTGAAAAAGATCGGTCAACCGGAGGAATGTTTGTCAGCACAACACGTTGCTCTACAAAATGGTGGTGATGTGCGGGCGATAAATTTTAGTTTTGGTGAACCGCTTGAACGTGATCCACGACCAGAAGGGATTTTAGATGGTAATGCTTTACTAACATTATGTATTGACTGGTCTAGTCGAGTTCATGATGTTGTATATTCAATAGCTGGTAATCAAGGCAAAGGGGTAATTCCCATTCCTACAGATAATTTTAACGCAATTAATGTCGCTTTTTCTTCTGAAAGATAGGGAATTTTTAATAAAGTTCATGTTTCTAACTTAGTAAGTATTAATCAAGGTATAGAAAATCGCTTAGTTGGCAAAGAATTTAATGTTAGTGGCAGAACGGGAATTAATAGTGTTGCACCTGGAACTAATATTCCTTTACTTAATCATGATGGTAAGTTAAATAAAGCTACTGGTACGAGTTTTGCTTTACCACAGGTTACTGCTACGGTGGCATTATTACAGGAATTTGTGGATAAACAATTGCGAACTAAACAAACAAATTGGACTATTGATGCCCGTCGTCATCAAGTGATGAACGCAATCTTACTCAATTCCGCCGATAAAATTAAAGATAGTGGTGATGGTTTACGTTTAGAAATGACGAGGACATTAATTGACAAACAAAATCAAGATTGGTTGGCTTCCGATGCTTATAAAAATCGTAAAATTCCCCTAGATCCTCAAATGGGAACAAGTCACTTAAATGCTTTTAGAGCTTATCAACAATTAAATGCTGGTCAATGGAAATCTACTGCACCAGTTCCGCCCATTAATTGGGATTATAATACTATTAATATTAATACGACTCAAAAATATAATTTAGTAAAGAGTTTAAAACAAAATAGTTTTGTGGTTATTACTTTAAATTGGGATCGTTTAGTGGAGTTGGACGATAAAAATAATAATCAAGAATATGATATTGGTGAAACATTTATCAATAAGGGATTAAATAATCTGGATCTTTATGTAGTTAAGGATAATACCAAAAATAATGAAGTTGTTGTTTGTGCATCTGTGAGTGAAATTGATAGTGTGGAACATATTTTTTGCCCAGTTCCCACTAGCGGTAATTATAAAATCCGGGTGCAATTTCAGAAACAGGTTAATGAGGCTATTTAACCTTATGTTTTAGCTTGGTGGACTGTAAATTAATACGTGCAAACTCTGATTTTGGATTTTTGGATACAAGCCGTCATGTTAGTCATACTCTTGGGGCAACCCCCTGTAGTTGCCCCTACTCCTAACTCCTCTCTTCTGCCTATCTATAAGATTAATCAATAGTAGATATAGCTGTAATCAGGATAATTAGGACATTATGAATCCTTGAAACATATACAATAATGCTTTTCCTCCTGCCTCCTCTCCTGAAGCTTCCTGCCTTCTGATATATAAGATCTTCTTACCTATGGGTTCATTCTATGCAGAGCCAAGGAAAAAACTTATAAAGAAATTGTTACAAAGTTTAGTAGAATGACATCATTACACAAATGAGTATTTTTTCCTATTGACATGGTAGAAGCTCACTTTCCTTGGCTTACCGCGATCGTTCTATTTCCCCTTATAGCATCCTTTCTGATTCCTGTATTGCCTGATAAAGATGGCAAACTTGTGAGGTGGTATGCACTGGGTGTAGGTCTGGCTGATTTTATTTTGATGTGTTATGCCTTTTGGCAAAATTATGATGCTACTAACACCAGTTTTCAACTTGTCGAAAATTATGTGTGGATGCCT
The DNA here is from genome assembly GCA_046080565.1 of Cuspidothrix sp. GTDB lineage: Bacteria > Cyanobacteriota > Cyanobacteriia > Cyanobacteriales > Nostocaceae > Cuspidothrix. The sequence continues at coordinate 17,557 of JBJTUF010000218.1, forward strand.
CGTTTAGGCTTAAACTGGGCTGTTTCCGTTGATGGTATTTCTGCTCCCCTGGTACTTTTGGCAGGTTTTGTTACCACTCTTTCTATTTTTTCCGCTTGGCAAGTTGATCGCAGACCAAAGCTTTTCTATTTTCTGATGCTTGTGTTGTATTCTGCACAGGTAGGAGTATTTGTCTCCCAAGACTTGTTGTTATTTTTCATTATGTGGGAAGTTGAATTAATTCCCGTATACTTACTTGTTTCTATTTGGGGTGGACAGCGCCGACGCTATGCAGCTACAAAATTTTTGATTTATACTGCGGCAGCATCTATATTTATACTCGTAGCAGCCTTAGCACTAGGTCTAAATGGCGGCACAAATTTAACTTTTGATGTTGCCCAACTGGCAAATAGAGAATATCCTCTAGCTTTGCAACTTGTACTATATGCAGGTTTGTTAATTGCCTTTGGCGTAAAATTAGCTATTTTCCCCTTCCATACTTGGCTACCTGATGCCCACGGTGAAGCATCTTCTCCTGTATCTATGATTTTGGCAGGTGTGTTATTGAAAATGGGTGGATATGGTTTAATTCGCCTCAATATGGAACTTCTACCCGATGCCCATATTTATTTTGCCCCGGTTCTAGCTATTCTGGGTGTTGTCAATATTATCTATGGCGCTTTAAATTCCTTTGCTCAAACGAATATGAAACGACGTTTGGCTAACTCCTCAATTTCTCACATGGGTTTCGTGCTGTTAGGATTAGCTTCTTTCACAGATTTGGGTATCAATGGGGCGATGTTGCAGATGCTCTCCCATGGTTTGATTGCTTCTGTGTTGTTCTTCTTGGCAGGTGTGACTTACGATCGCTCCCATACAATGGTCATGTCTGATATGGGCGGTATTGGTCAAGCTATGCCAAAGGTATTTGCCCTATTTACAATGGGAGCAATGGCATCCTTGGCTTTACCGGGAATGAGTGGTTTTGTTGGTGAACTTTCCGTTTTTGTCGGTGTCACCACTAGCGATGTTTACACTTCCACATTCTGCACTGTCACTGTTTGTCTAGCTGCTGTAGGTGTTATTCTCACACCTATTTATCTACTTTCAATGTTGCGTGAAGTGTTTTATGGTTCTGATGCTGCTTTGATTTGCGATATTAATAACAGCAGTTATGAAAATCAAGAAGACGAGGGAACAGCTTGTTTTGGTACAGATTGTCTCTTGCCTGGCCAATCCCTTTATACTGATGCTAGACCCCGTGAAGTATTTATTGCTGCTTCTTTCCTAGTTTTGATTATTGGCATTGGTTTATATCCCAAGGTGGCTATGCAGATGTATGATGCCAAAACTGTGGCTATCAATGCTCAAGTTCGCCAATCTTACACCATCATTTCCCAGAGCAATCCTAGTATTTATGCTTATGGATTTTTAAATCGCCAAGTTCCCAGAACTGAATTTACTCCTGTGTTGGGAACGGTAAAATAGAAGAATGTAGATCCCCTGTTGTCAAAATTGGGGATCTAGTTTTTCACATTGATAATAGTGGCAGCCGTGACAGCAAACTCAGCTAATCAATCAACTTCTGTTTTTCGCCTATCTCCCTTAATTCGGATCACACTGTTAAGTCTATATTTAGCTTTAACAGTACCTTTACCTTTCTTAGCTAAGGTAACAGCCGCACCAGTTCCACCATTATTTTTATGGGTAGGTATTGGTTGCGGCTTTGTGCTGTTATATGCAATTTTGACTGAAAGAGTTATCTTAGATGAAGCAGGGATTAAAGTCACTTACCCAGCTTGGGTTCCCCGGTTTTTCCGTCCTGGTTGGAGTTTATCTTGGTCGGAAGTCAAAGCACTAAAACCGCGCACTACAGGTCAAGGTGGGTTAGTCTATTATTTCCTGAGTCAAGATGGCAAAGCTTATTTATTGCCCATGCGTGTCTCTGGATTTGCTAAGTTTATCAATATTGTCCAAGCAAAAACTGGTATTGATACCACAGATGTTCGTCCTTTTTCCCAACCTTGGATGTATATTATCCTCTTAGGTTGTACTCTGCTTTTGTTTTTGGTAGATATTTGGACTATTCAAAATGCTTTGGTAATTGGTAATTGGTAATTGGGAAGCATCTCCTCCCCTGCTCCTCTACTAGGGGCAACCACGGGGGGATTGTCCCTACTGCTCCCCTGCTCCCCTACTAGGGGCAACCACGGGGGGATTGTCCCTACTGCTCCCCTGCTCCCCTATTAGGGGCAACCACGGGAAGATTGCCCCTACTGCTCCCCTGCTCCTCTATTAGGGGCAACCACGGGGGGATTGTCCCTACTGCTCCCCTGCTCTTTTCCTCATGCTCAGGTTAGAATCTGTTAATTTCTATAGACGGTTACAGCACCACCAACAATACCCGATTTTACAGGATATTTCCTTTGGGGTATCACCTGGCGATCGCTTGGCTATTGTTGGTGAAGCTGGTGCTGGAAAAACTTCTTTATTACGCCTCATTAACCGTCTGAGCGAACCCACTGACGGTAAAATTTATTTTCAGAATCAAGAATATCGCCACATTCCCGTAATTCAACTGCGTCAACAGGTGATGTTTGTACAACAAGAATTTAAGCTGTTAGGGATGACAGTTGGCGAAGCTTTGGCCTATCCTTTAATTCTGCGTAGTTTACCTAAGCAAACTATTCAGGAAAAAGTCAGTTATTGGCAAGAAAAACTACAAATTCCTGAACAATGGTTAGGACGAACTGAAGTACAACTTTCTGGTGGACAAAGACAGTTAATTGCGATCGCTCGCGCCTTAGTAACCGAACCCCATATTTTACTCTTAGATGAGCCTACATCAGCCTTAGACAGTGCCACAGCTACTCACTTAATCAAAATCCTCAACCAACTAAATCAAAGCCACTCCACGGCGATTTTGATGGTCAATCGGCAAATTGATTTAGTACAAGATTTTTGTACCCACCTCTTACATCTTCAGCAAGGTCAATTACTGGTAAATCAACCTGCCGCTAATATAAATTGGGACAAATTAGCATCTAGTCTCGTCCAAGCAGAAACTCAAGCAATAGCAGAATGGACCTGATTAACTCTCAATTAATAACCCCAGATTCTCTTCCCTATTGCCTCTTCCCCCTTCCCTGTTCCCTTCAATTAAGAACTTTGAGTAGTCAAAACAGGAAATTGATTACTAAATCGCTCTCTCGGTAACTTAGTTTGTGTTTGGGGAATGTTAGCATTCAAAATTTCCATGTTAAATCTGTATCCAACATTGCGAATAGTTTGAATTAAGCTAGGTTGACGTGGATCAAGTTCCACCTTCTTCCGCAGGGACAAAACATGAGTATCAATAGTTCGGGGGTTATCAATAGCATCAGGCCAAGCACGACGCAATAATTCCGATCTACTTAAAGGAACTCCCCCAGCTTGTGCCAAAACATATAACAAGCTGAACTCCTGGGGTGTAAGGTCAATAAATTCCCCCTGGAAACGAACACGGCGCTGGACTAAATCAATTTGCAAACTGCCATAATCTAAATAAGCTGGTGCAGAAGGTGTGCGGTTACGGCGGATAATTGCCTCAACTCTAGCTAAAAATTCTTGCATTCCAAAAGGTTTGCTTAAATAGTCATCTGCTCCGGCTTTTAAACCTGTGACAATATCAGCTTCATTAGTACGAGCAGATAACATCAGAATTAATGGCTGTTGCTGACGATGTAACCAGCGACAAAACTCCACACCATCACCATCTGATAAATCCGCATCTAGAATAACTAGAGTAGGTTGATGGCTCAAGAATACTTCTTTTGCTTGATAAATACTGGCAGCTTGATGAACTCGGTATTCTAGTTGTTGCAAGTGCCAGCCCAACAACGACCTCAGATGGGGATTCCCCTCAACGATTTCAATACAAACCGATCCCACAGTGGCAAGACCCCTTAGCGTTGATGAATTTCAAATTAACAATCTCAAGGTTAAGGTTTTGTAGTTTTTGTTACTTCAATGGCTAGACTCTTCACATTTACCTCAACAAAATCTTGCAAAAAATTTATTTTCTATCCTGTTTATAGCAACGCCAGCCACTTTATTAAATTTTCCTTATATTTATCTCAATCTTTTCTTAAAGTTATCTACTAGGGGTTGAGGGTTGACTGGCGACTGCTGACGCTTGACTGTTACCCCGTTCGTATCCGTAGGTTATTAACCTCTATTTAAAGTTTGTTTGTAGTGATTTGCCCTACTCCTAAAGAGATATGGTAAACTCAGATTACAATCATCAACCAAAAGGAGTAGGAGAAAAATCACACTTAACTATCACCAAAGATAGACATAGCTTGTTATATATGTCTATAAGGGCTAATACTTAGGCAAAATTCACCTAATTATACAAATTTATGTCCTAGTAGGTAAATTTGTATTGCCAAACGACAACGCCGAAAAGTCAGAATTACAACAAACTGCTTCCGTGGTTGTGAATATTCACAATCAACCCATTGATAAAAAAATCGTAAAAATAACTTACCAAATCACCATATTTCCGATTTTTTGGCGTAGTATGTAATTAAGTTTTTAGCTGCTGGGGGGTCTCACCCAAGGTGAAACTATTAACTTATTAAGTTAATACATAAGTAAAGAAGTGATATTTCATTAAGCGTGAATCGTCATCTACAATTCTCATTCCACAGAGACTAATACAGCAGTTATGCTCCAAGACACACAAACCATCCGCTACTACCAAAGACTTACCGACGCCTTCGTCGAATTATGGAATCGCGGTTATCGTATGGATGATATGCGGATGTATTTGGATGGATACCTGGCCGCACTTCGTCATAGTAACGTTATCGAACCTTATTGGATTCATCGGTTAGAAGAGGAAGCCAGCCGCTATTTGTATGATGTATCGAACTTTGCAATGGTTCAGCCGGAAACGGAAAAGCAACATGGTTACTACTAAAAAGGTAGTCTTTGATTTAAAAGTATCTGACCACCTATTGCCGTTGATGATTATAGCATAATTTTTGCCTTCGTCAATGGAACACGCCGGGATAAAATTTGGGAAATACTGCAATTGATATAATTTAGCCCCTCAGTTTTAAGCTACTGAGGGGAATTTTGCTGATCTTTGTTTTATATAGGCGACTTGTAAATAAAAAATACCCCAAAATTTCTTCTGATATCATGTCCGATGGAATACTTATCATATCTGTTGAGGCTGGTAATTCGGAAAAATAATTATTACTAAAAAACTTATATCGTAAGTGATTGCCCGGACTTAATATGATATAAGCATCTGATACCAATTTTATATGAAGCTGATTATGTTTATTACCTCCCGGCGTTGCCATCCCTCCTTGCAAGAGGAGACTACAGGGAGGTATTGTTTTGTGCATCTTCATACAGAATTCCTATGGCAGAAGGCAGGAGGAAATATATGTTTCAAGGATTCATAATGTCATAATTATCGTGGCTAGAGCTATAGGATTCCTATTTGAGTTTTGAACAAAATTAGGTATTGTAGGGTGTGTTAGAACGGAGTTCGTAACGCACCAAACCCTTGATAATGGTGCGTTACGCTATCGCTAACACACCCTACGCATATTTCAAAAATCAAATA
>JBJTUF010000219.1:0-2932 GCA_046080565.1 Cuspidothrix sp.
TAGGTGTATTTTGTAGAATTCAGGTAACATTATCAATAGATAGTCCTTATTGAGAATAGTGGGGCTATCTTTTTTTACCATAAATCGGTACAATTTTCACCTGATAAGCTGTTTAGGTTATTTCGTCATCCCCTCAGCTTGTTGCGTTAACTCCGTAAATGTATTTGTTAGGAGAAAAGCGATGACTTTTGAATGGAATGATTTTGTGAGTACACTTCGAGATGTTGAGATTGAGTTCCAGCATCTTAAGACAGTGCAGCTTGCCCAAGCTATTCTTGAATCTGGGAGGGGTAAATCGGATTTATTTAAGCTACACGGCAACCCATTTGGAATAAAGTATCGTCCTGAAATGCGTGCAATAGCAATTCCCATTACTTACAGAGCAAATGATGGTGAAGATACTTACTGCAAATTTGTAACTCTTGAAGATGCTATTCGCGGATATTGGATATTTATTGATCGACCAGTATATTCTGGATGGCGTACAAGTATTTCTTCCCCTGAGGCATACATAAAGTTTATTGCATTTGCTGGCTATATAGGTGGTAATTCCACTGCAAAACAAAGATATGTAGACAGTGTTGCTAACTTATTTGATGAAGCTTCAAAGCTCCTAATGAGATCACCTGTAAATGGTAGCTTCTGGAAGAAAAATGGTGTTCTTCTTGAGGTGGGACATGGAACATTACCCAGTGGGACTTTTGACCCAGGTGCAGTTGGTGTCAATTCTAAAAATGAGTATGAGTTGAATAAGATTGCGGCAGAAGCTGCAAGACGTGTTATTAGACAAGCTGGCGTACCCTGTGACATCACAGATGCAGTTGCAAGCTTATACAATTTAGGAACGCGAGCCTCTGGCTATGACGTATTCTGCTCAGTTCATCACAATAGTGCTAATCGTTCTGCTCAGGGCGCAGAAGTGCTAGTCCATGATCGTAAAGCAGATCCTCCAGATTTAGAACTTTCACGCACAATGAGTGCAGAAATTGCAGCAGAGTTAGGTATACGGGATCGTATTGCAGGAGGACGCAATCCACGCCAAGCACTTGGAGTGTTAAGTGGTGCAGAAGATACGGATGTTCGAGTTGCAGTTTTAGCTGAAGTCTACTTTATTGATGTTCGTATACCTGATGTAGTTGACTGGAGTACAAGAGGCGGACAAGCAATAGGTAGAGCGATTTTGAAATGGCTAAGAGCCAATCAATAGTGCGATCGCCAATTCTGTAGGGTGCATTGCATTTTGAGGACGGGGAGACCCCGCCCCTACTTTTACCAAGAATATAATGCCCTTAATTGAGGGGTTTTTTTGACTTGATGGGCTTGCATTCGCGTGAGAACATCGTCTAAAATGCCTACGGCTTCAACAATATGACCGCCTTTATTGAGCATGACACATTCTGCTCGTTCTGACATGGCGGCATCGGTCATTTCTGCCCGTGATGGCATTCCATGTTTGACGAGGTTTTCTAATACTTGAGTTGCCCAAATTACGGGTATATGGGCGGCTTCACATAACCAGAGTATTTCTTCTTGAATTTCTGCTAGTCTTTGATAACCAATTTCAATGGCTAAGTCTCCTCTAGCAATCATAATGGCAAAGGGTTGTTTACCTGCGGCTTGAATAATTAATTCGGGTAAATTACTAACAGCAAGTGGAGTTTCTATTTTCGCAACTATGGCGGGTATGGGACAATTTTCCGGTAATCTAGCTGCTAATTCTTGTTGCAAAATTTGAATGTCTTCAGGGGTTTGCACATAAGAATAACCGATAATATCAACTTGATCAGCGTGGGCAGCAATAAAGTCTAAATCTCGTTTATCTTTCTCTGTTAAGGAACTTAAATGTAAGTCAGTGTAAGGAAAGTTGATTCCTTTATCTGGTAAAAGTTTTTCACCTTTGAGACGGGCATGGGTAACTTTTAACCATAGGCCTTCAGGTGTAATTGCCTCAACATAAGCACCAATTTTGCCATCATCAATCCAGACTGTTGTACCAATTTTTAGTTCTTTTAATACATCTGGAATTGTACAACTAGCTTGAAAACATTGAGAATTAATTGTGGTGGGTAAATCGTGGGTGAGAAGCAGAGATTCCCCTTTAAATATGCGTTGTTTGGGACTGGGAGCGATCGCAAATTTAATCCGGGTTTTTGGACCACTCAAATCCATGAGAATTTTGCAAGAAGTTCCTAATTCTAATTCTGCTTTTCTGACATTATTAATCATTGCTAACCATTGAAGGGAGGTATCATGGCCGCAATTAATTCTGACGCAATTTGTACCTTGATACAGGAGATCCCGGACAAATTCGTAATGGGTAGCAGCTTCTATTGATAGTGTCACCATAATACGAACTCGTCGGTGATGGAGAGTATTCCCAAAGATATCTTCTGTGTGTTGTTGTAGTAAGCGATCGCCTTCAAAAAATGCTTCTAAAGGAGGATGTGTAACTACAGAATTGTTATGTGTACGACAAACTGCCTTTAAGGTCGCAATCACAGCATCTAAGGTAGGTAAAACTTTAGCTTCTATTCTCCCCAAAGACGACAAACCCCAAGGCATTAAAGCTGCTTGGAGTTCTCGTAAATCATGTCTTCTGAGTGCTAAATAATAGGCAAGATTCTGACTACTGATAATAAAAGATTGACGGTGAATTTGTTGCTGCCATTGTTGAAATATTTCTCTTCCTTCTTCATCAACAGATTGACGCAGTTCTTGTAATTTATCCAAGAGAATATGAGGATTAGATAGGTCTAATCCTACATTTTTCATTTCTACATGAGTAGGCTGCATATTAGTAAATTCAACTCCACAAATTTAAATTAATCCGGGCTGCACCGGACATTTAAATTCACTTTTTGCTGCCACATTTTTTAATAGGGAAGAGGTAATGGGTAATGGGTAATTGGTAATTGGTAATAAGGAACAGGTA
>JBJTUF010000220.1:0-11902 GCA_046080565.1 Cuspidothrix sp.
GCTTCTTATTGAGAATACATCTGAATCAACTTTCCTATCTAAAATTTGTTTTTTTATAGATAAATGTATTTTTTTAATCTTTATTCATAAATTCACCTCCGTAATAACCGCTTGTGACACTTAAGGGTGCGGAATGTGGGATTTATAATTTTCAACTATTGGCTTCTATTAACAGATTTTCTAGCTCTTTAATTCTAGATTGCATTGCTTCTACTTCTGCTTCTGAATAACGAATAGGAATATGTTGTGGACAATTCCAATCCCAACCTTCAATTTCAAAGATGATTGCTCTTTCTACAGTTGCTTCATAGTCTAAATCCTGAACTTGAGCCAGTATTTCTGGATCATTTTCAATAATTCGAGCGCGGCCAAGAATTTTGAGACGGCGACGATTTCGATAATCCATTAAAAATAGAAATGCTTTATCATTTTCTGCAAGATTTCCCACGGAAATATATTGTACATTGCCACGAAAATCAGCAAATCCTAATGTTTTTTCATCGAGAATTTTCAAAAATCCTGCTTTTCCACCACGAAATTGAATGTAAGGATAACCATTAGATGTCACAGTACCTAAATAAAATCCTTCCATTTCTGAAATAAACTTTTCTAAATCAGGAGTGATGGTATTATTATCCGCTCCTTTAGCCACAAAGCGTTCATAATTTTCACGAGAACCCATTTTTTCTTGCATAGCTTTGACTGCGGGAGTAAAAGCAATAGTGCCAAATTGACGGGGCATAAAATCTCATTCCTTGTGTAATTAATGTAATATTGACTAATTAGCGATCGCTCTCCATAACTTCAATTACAGCAATCGCTAAAAACTTAAATTCCTAACATGGGAATATAACCAGGAAGTTCTTTCACTCTTTCAATCCAATTCAAAACATTGCTATATTCATCAAGATTTATCTTTCCATCTCTGGCTAAAGCAATATAGGGATAAATAGCAACATCAGCAATGGTAGGACGTTCAAATTCTAACCAATTGTGTGTACTTAAATGTTGATCAAGTTGATTCAAAATAAATGCAGATTTTTGGGTTGCTCTCTCAATATTAATATTAGTTCCAGCCCCAAATAAATAATAAAGACGCGCATTTTCTGGACCTTGACGCACTTCACCGGCAGCCGTTGATAACCAGCGAATTATTTGTGCCATTGGTAGTGCATCCACGGGTAGCCATTTCTCACCACCATATTGCCGTGCTAAATATACGAGAATAGCTTGTGCATCAGCAAGTTGTATTTCTCCGTCTACCAGTAAAGGAACTTGTCCAAAAGGATTCATTGCTAAGTATTCCGGTGTTTTATGTTCACCTTTGATCAAATCAACTTTAATCCATTCATATTCAAGATTTAGCAGTGATAACATTAAACGGACTTTGTAGCTGTTACCAGAAATTTCGTGGCCATATAGCTTGATCATTGTGCTTACTCCTTTAATGACAAATGTGAAAAGTAATTTTAAACCGTTCGTTCGGTACAAAACTGATTTACCGAACGCACGGTACAATTGTCAATAGATGAATTCAAATTTTTTGCCAATGTCCAAAGAAACCTATGTACCAACGTTGCTGAAACTCTTTCGCCAATTTGGTTATGAGGGTGTAACCCTGTCAAAAATCGCCCAAGCGACGGGGTTGGGCAAAGCCAGTCTCTACCATCACTTCCCCGGAGGTAAAGCAGAGATGGCTGAAACTGCGCTAAATCATGTTAATCAGTGGTTAGAAACGAGTATTTTGCAGATTCTCAATGGAGAGGAAATACCTTTAGAAAAATTTCAGTCTATGTGTGAGGAAACAAGTCGCTTTTTCAATGAAGGGGAAAATTCCTGTCTGTGGGCGGTTTTGGTAATGGAACAATCAAGTGATGATCTGTTTCACTCACAAATTAGTTGGGCATTTTCTCAATGGATTGAAGCGATAGCTAATGTTATTATGAACGCAGGATTGGATAAAACTTTAGCAATGCAGCGCGGAGAAGATGCCATGATTGCCATACAGGGAGCATTAATTGTATCTCACGGGTTAAAAGATTTTACTCCCTTTCAGCGAGTTCTTAAACAATTACCCGCACAAATCTGTCGGGATATTTGAAATTAATCAAAGATCGCGCATTATTGCCAATCAAAGAGTTAAAACAAAAACATCACTCTGGCAAATCTGGATCAATTCCCAACTCTCGCAATTTAGCAGCTAGTTTTTCTGCTCTTTGATGTTCTTGTTCTGCTCTTTGGCGTTCTTGTTCTGCTTGTTCTGAACTCCACAGTAGTAAATTACCTGATTTATCCCACCAACGCAGCCAGTTCATGGTTTGCCCTAACCTTTCCCCAGACCAGATTCCCAAATATAATTCTAGTTGTGGAATCCATAGCCGTCCCTGTGAATCTGCGGATTGAGGTGTATATTTGTTATCCTGCAAATAACGCGCTTCTAGACTGCCCTCATAGGGATCATAGGTGACATAAGTGGGTACTTGCAGAATCTGTTCGTAAAAATGGAGTTTGCCATAGGGGGGAGTGGATCTGATGGATAGTTCTCCTCCCTCTGCTTCTGAAAGAAATTCCATCACAATTGCGATCGCTGCACCATCAGTATTAGGGGTATAACTACGACGAATTACCCCCTCCGGTACGGAATGTACTTGAGGAACATAAAACCAGTCGGGAGCTTTGACGATAATCTTTTTATTAACTGTTGCTACCAGCCCCAAATTCGAGCCAATTAGCATTTCTGGCTGAATGTATCCTGAAGCTCCCAAAGCATCGGTTAAAGCCGCAGCCAGGGCGGGTTGTTGAATATTTTCCACAGGATCATCTGGTAATATAAAGTTAGCTGGTAGGGTTTCCCAGGTGATGGTTGCTTTGGCTTTGATAGACGGGGCTTCGAGTACCATTATATTAACCCTCAACCAGAAATGTTAGTGCAAATTAACTAGAGTATAACAGAAGGCAAAAGGCAATAATTCTATTTGATTTGTGAACACTGGAAGAGTTATATCCCCGACTTCTTAGAGAAGTCGGGGATCTTGTTGTTCATCACTAATTTAGGATTGCTATATCAAAGTTTGATCACGAATTTCCATTCCTATGATCATCATCCAATTTTTTCACCAATCATTAATAGTATTCTCATCCCAGATTTGCAATTTCAATTCATCGAGATAGGCTAAACCATTTTGGATTTGTGCATCTGTTCCTTGCCAATCTAAATCAAACCATCCATCACCGACAGCATTATGCCCTAACATTGCAGCTTTAATATTTACAGTCAGTCCATATTCTGAAACTAGACGAGAAATTACAGGTTCTTGATGATAATCTTGAGGAATTCTGACGCGAATTCGCTTATTTGTTAGGGTATTTTGATTATTCATCACAACTCCTTAGATGTTATTGAATATTTGTCTGAAAATCACTAATTAGCCATTACTAATCACCGATTATTCAACATCTTTAATCCTGGTTTTGCGTTCGAGAATTTCTTTCAATACCAAAGTGATAACAGCCAGAAATGCTAACATTACAGCAGCAGAATAAGCAGCTTCTGTTTCATATTGTTTGTAAGCATCTTCTACAAATAATGGTAAACTCTGGGTTCTATTGGCAATGTTACCAGATACGACAGATACAGCACCAAATTCTCCCATAGCTCTGGCATTTGTTAAGATTAAACCGTAGAGTAAACCCCAACGAATACTAGGTAAAGTAACACGCCAAAATGTTTGCCAATCATTTGCACCTAATGTTCTGGCGGCTTCTTCTTGATCTTTGCCAAATTCTTCTAAAACAGGAATTACTTCTCTAGCTACAAAGGGCATACTCACAAAAGCAGTAGCTAGTATCATTCCTGGAAAAGCAAAGATGATTTGGATATCATGGGATTGTAACCAAGGTCCTAACCAACCCTGTCTACCGTATAGTAGGACTATCATTAAACCGGCGACGACTGGGGATATGGAAAAGGGCAAATCAATGATACTGAGAACTATAGCGCGTCCGGGGAATTTATGCCGAGCGATCGCCCAAGCTGCACATAACCCAAATACCGCATTTATGGGAATAGAAATTGCAGCTAATAGCAGAGTTAACCAAGCTGCATTGATAAATTCCGGTTTTGTCAGGTTAGATAAAAATGGTCCAGATCCTTTTTTGAAAGCTTCAAAAAAAACATTAATAGCTGGAATATATTGCACCAGAAATAGGTAAGAAATAGCAATCGCAATTAAAACTGCTGGAACCCAACTTTTTTGTTTTGGCTGTTTAACTTTATCTATTGTCATATCTTCTTGCCCAAGCTTGTAAGAAATTAATTGCTAATAACAAAACCAAAGAAATTCCTAATAAAACTACACCAATAACAGTTGCACCAGAATAGTCATACTGTTCCAAACGCTGGAAAATTAACACAGGTGCAATTAAATCTTGAAATGGTGTATTAGAAGCAATAATTACTGTTGAACCATACTCTCCCACCGCACGGGAAAAACCCAAAGCTACACCAGTTAAAATTGTCGGAAATAAAGGTGGTAAAATCACTTTCCAAAAAGTCTGCCATTGGGAAGCACCCAAACTCCAAGCAGCTTCTTCAATTTCCAATTCCATTTCTTGCAATACAGGTTGTACAGTTCTCACCACAAAGGGTAAAGATATAAATATCATTGCTACCCCGACCCCCAAACGAGTAAAGGATACCTTAATTCCCATTGGGGCTAAAAGTGAACCCAACCAACCATTATCACTGTAAACAGTTGCTAGTGTTAAACCTGCTACCGCAGTCGGCAAAGCAAACGGTAAATCTACTGTAGCATCAATAATCCGTTTAAAAGGAAAATCATAGCGTACTAAAACCCAAGCAATCAAAGTTCCAAATACCCCATTAAGCAAAGCTGCACCTAATGAAGTAACAAAGGTAACGTTATAAGTTGCTAGTGCTAACTCATTAGTGGCAATTTCCCAAAACTTGGCGGGAGTTTCTGTACTAGCTTTGAGAAACATCGCCACAATAGGAATAAATAACATGAAAGTTAGATATCCTATAGTAATACGCCAAGTCCAAGGAAGTCGAATCAAATTATCTAGAAATACCTTCCAAATGGGAGGTTTAATGTTATTTTCTACACTAGAAGATAGAGCCATAAATTAGTTATTTGTCAGTTGTCAGTTGTTATTTACCAATCACCAATTACTTCTTATTCTTAGCTTGAATTTGATCAAAAATCGCCCCATCATTGAAGAATTTTTTCTGAATTATATCCCAACTGCCTAATTCTTCAACTTTACTTAAAGTTTTAATTTGAGGATATTTTTCCGCAAATTCTTTAGTTTTAGCTACTGTTTCATCTACAGGACGAAAACCTGCTTTTGCAAATTCCTGTTGTGCTTCAGGAGTAAACAAGTATTTGACAAAAGCTTCCACTACTTCACGATTACCATGTTTATCAACATTCTTATCAACAACAGCAATAGGATTATCAATGGAGATATTCACATCAGGGAGAATATAATTGGTTTTTTCGCCCTTTTCTGCGGCTAAAACAATTTCATTTTCATAGTTTATTAAAGCATCTCCTTGACCTTGTTTAAAAAATGCGTCTGTGGCTTCACGAGCATCTTTAGTTAACACAGGAACGTTTTTATAAACTTTAGTTACAAACTCAGTAGCTTTAGCTTCATCTCCACCAGTTTTAATGACTGAATTCCAAAGTGCGAGAAAATTCCAACGCGCGACACCGGAAGTTTTGGGATCTGCTGTAATTAGTTTAACATTATCTTTAGCTAAATCAGCCCAAGTTTTAATACCTTTGGGGTTGCCTTCACGAGTGACTAAAGCTGCTACAGACTTGGTAACAATACCATTATTAGGAAATTTTTTCTCCCATCCTGGCTGAATTAATCCCGCTTTTTCAATTTTTTGGGTATCTAGTGCTAAAGCTAGATGAACAATGTCTGCTTGCAACCCATCTACTACAGCACGTGTTTGTGAACCAGAACCACCATAGCTTTGTTTAAATTCTACAGTTTGATTATGTTCCTTTTGCCATTTTTCCACAAATTTAGGAATAATTGCCTCATGAGCAATTTTTGTAACAGCAAATGATACCAGTGTTATTTCTACATTCTGTTTTTTACCACCAGTTTCACCAGAAGAATTACTGTTGTTTGTCCCAGAGCAAGCAGCAAGAGATACACTCAATAGCGTTCCTACTAAGAAAAATGATACGAAGCCTTTGAGCGAATTTGGACGGAATCTCAATTGCCATCTTTTTAATAATTGCTGCCACAAATTCATTATTTATCCTCCGGTGAAACTACGGTTAATTATTGGGAATACCATTATTGCAGGTATTTGGTGATCAACACCAGCCAAAACAGCATATTGGCGATAGGGAATATGGTGATTTTATCAGTTTCATGCAAAATTACAATGACCTGAAATGAGAAGTATCAATTTTTAATTATCTTTGATTTGGATTTATATAGAATAAATACTTATATTTTTAGTATAAAAAAGTCTTAAAATATTTGGTTATTAATCAATATATGCTTTTAACGCCCTTTATAACAAGATATTTATAGATAACTAACTTAATCTATTAAGTTAAATTTAATACACACAATATTCGATAGGCAAATAGTTGTTTTTCAGTACAAAAACTATTGATTTTATTTATTACATCTGATAGGCTCTTTTTCTAGAGAGTAAATACGGTATGCCGATTAATTTACCGTGGATTAGAAACCAATTTAAGGCCATCCCATGACAGACATTTCTTTATTCGTGCAAACAAGAAAGCCATTATTTTCTACATTATTCTTAGCAGCAGGTTTAAGTATCAGCACTATTTTTCCTGTTTCAGCAAATACCTTGCAGAAAACACAACTAATTAGTCAAAGTGGTAAAAAGGTAGAAATTACCTTAGCTAGTTACGCAGTTACTAAGGCCGCTTACTCCAAAATCATTCCTCAGTTTGTAGCCAAATGGAAGAGGGAAAAAGGCCAAGATGTTGTCATTCGGGAAAGTTACGGCGGTTCTGGTTCTCAAACCCGTGCTATTATTGATGGTTTACCCGCAGATGTAGTCGCTTTAGCACTAGCATTAGACACGAAAAAAATTGAACAAGCAGGTTTAATTAAACCAGGTTGGGAAAAAGAAGCTCCGAATAACTCAATTATTACCCGTTCAGTAGTTGCACTAGAAACTCGCGCGGGTAATCCGAAAAATATTAAAACTTGGACTGATTTAGTTAAACCAGGTGTTAAGATTGTTACTGCTAACCCCAAGACATCCGGTGGTGCGAGGTGGAATTTTCTAGCTTTGTGGGGTGCAGTGACTAAGAATGGCGGAAATGACACCCAGGCTTTAAAATTTGTAACAGATGTGTTTAAGAATGTAGTTGTCTTACCCAAAGATGCACGAGAATCTAGTGATGCTTTTTACAAAAAAGGACAGGGTGACGTATTACTCAACTATGAAAACGAAGTCATTTTAGCTGCACAGCAAGGAAAAACTGATACTTCCTACACAGTTCCTCCAGTAAATATTTCTATAGAAGGGCCTGTCGCAGTTGTGGATAAAAATGTTGATAAGCGGGGGACTCGTGAAGTATCGGAAGCATTTGTGAAATTCCTGTTCACTCCAGAAGCACAGCGTGAGTTTGCTAAAGTTGGTTTTCGTCCAGTTAATTCTACTGTAGCGCAAGAAGTAAAGAATAAATTCCCCTATATTGCTAGGCTCTACACTGTAGCTGATCTTGGTGGTTGGAGTTCTGTACAGAAAAAATTCTTTGCTGATGGTGCTATCTTTGACAAAATTCAAGGTGCAAGACGGTAAATAATTTTGTAGGGTGGGCAATGCCCACCAACTCTGATGAGGAAAATGTAAAATTATGAATATGAACTTTATTATTAAAGATTATGACTATAACTAGCGATCGCACAATTACCTTAGATGAGTTTCTCCAATTACCAGAAACTAAACCAGCATCATAATTTATTAATGGGGAAATAATACAAAAACCGAAGAAGAAAGTTTATTAGCTGTATTTCCTGGTCAAAAAATTGAATTATATGAAGGTGATGATAAGTTACCAATAATTGATGGGATTAATTTAGAATTGACAGTTACAGAAGTTTTTAGTTGGTTGAATTTTAGTTAAAAGTCTTGTATTTATCCTGGAAATCCTGATTCAGATAAATAATCAAACTCAGATCCCCAATTTCTAAGATCAGTTCATCATCTATAAACACGATTTTTTCAAGCCAACTTACTTATCTAAGGGTTTAGCAGTGCTAAACCCCTACCAAATACAATTATCTCATGGTCACAAACTCCTCTGCTGCGGAGGGGTGAATACCGACGGTGGCATCAAAATCAGCTTTAGTTGCGCCCATTTTCACCGCAATTGCTACACCTTGAATAATCTCAGCAGCACTATCTCCCACCATGTGAGCGCCTAAAATCTTATCGGTGTTAGTATCTACGATCAGCTTCATCATGGTTTTTTCTTGCTTACCCGCCAATGTGTAGTACATGGGGCGGAAGGTAGCCCGGTAGATTTTAATACTATCATCACCGTATTTAGCCCTGGCTTGGGCTTCTGTTAAACCGACTGTGGCGGCTTCCGGAGTGGTAAATACGGCTGTAGCAACAGTTTCGTGGCTAAATTCCCGGCGGTTGTTGCCAAATTCGGTATCAGCAAAAGCGCGGCCTTCACCAATGGCGACAGGTGTTAAATTTAACCTATCTGTAACATCACCAACAGCAAAGATATGAGGTTGGCAAGTTTGACTATATTCATTAACAGCGATCGCATCTGCGGTACTATATCCTGGACCTTCTAAAGAACTAGGAACACAGTCAAGTTTGGCATTTTCTAAACCTAACCCTTCCACATTGGGACTGCGACCGGTAGCGACTAAAAATACATCAGCAATGATGGGTTCTTGGTCTCCAGATAAGGTTAATCTTAGTCCCTCATCCACTTTTTCTATTGCTGTCACCAAAGTATTTTGGATAGTACGAATACCATGATTCGTCATTCCTTCTTGGATACCTGTGCGGATATCTTGATCAAAACCGTTCAAAATTTGCTCTTTACGGATAATTTGCGTCACTTCTGAACCCAAGCCGCGCATAATACAAGCAAATTCACTACCAATATAACCAGCACCAATAATGGCGATATGTTTGGGTTGGGTTTTCACGTGAAAGATTTCATTAGAAGTAATAGCGTGTTCTATTCCAGGTATATCTGGTTTAATGGGACGACCACCCACAGCAATTAATATTTTTGCGGCTGTATATTGTTTACCATTTACTTCTACAGTGTGGGGATCTACAAAACTAGCACGACCGGAAATTAATTCTACACCAGCTTTTTCTAAAAAACTGATGTGGAGGGCGGAAAGTCTGCGGACTTCCTTATCTATGGATGTGATGAAGTGTTCCCAGTCAAATTTTACATCTCCCACAGTCCAACCATAACCGGCTGCTTCTTGGAATTGAGCAGGGAAGTGAGAACCGTAAACCATGAGTTTTTTGGGGACACAACCACGTATTACGCAAGTACCACCAACTAAATCATATTCAGCGATCGCCACTTTCGCACCATAACTAGCAGCCCGTTTAGAAGCCGCTAACCCACCAGAACCAGCACCAATTACAAACAGGTCGTAATCAAAAGTCATAAATCTCTACTTTTTTTCAGCTAAAAATCGGCTCATAATTCAGATGCCTTGATTTAATCTAGCGTAGCTTCTATGATGCTTTCGCTGTAGACTCAGTTGTTCTCATTACTGTTCTCCTTATCAGAATTACCAGGGTTGTTATTATTGCCACCACCTGGTACACCATCGGATTGGCCATTTCCACCATTGTTATTATTACCGGAATTACCAGGGTTGTTATTATTGCCACCACCTGGTACATCATCGGACTTACCAGGATTATTTTGATTAATTTTATCTTTTTGAATTTGTAATATCACTTCTCCTTGTTGTATAAAAGATTCAACCGATCCATTATTTCTACTATTAGTATCTGCTGAATTGTCTTTGTTAATTAAATCTCCATTGGGCTGTCTTTGTTGATTAGATGAATTTCTTAAAAAAGATGGGTTTTCAATTACTCCCTTACCCGTAATTGGTGACTGTTTAACTAAAGCTGCCGTAATTTCTGCTTGTACATCAGCTAAAGCTGGATCTGGAATCTGATTATTTACCTTAGTTAAATTTAAGTCTTTAACTAAATTACTGGTTTCATAAAAACTTTTCAAATCAAATTCATATAAGCCTTGAAATTGCCCTTCAACAACAACCATTAATTGTCCAGCTTCCAGGACTTGATTTTGCGAACCATTTTCATTAAAAACCTCAATACCACTATCTGTCAGCGCACCCACAACAGTAGTATCAGTCTCTGAATTATAACGAATAAATAAAGCTGAACCACGAATAGCTGCCACTGCATTGGGGGTTTTTACCTGTGTTTTTCCCGGTCCAGGTGGGATCAATAATAATACAGTTCCATTGGATAGCTGAAAATTCCGTTCTTTTGGCACAAACTTAAATACAGCTTGTTCTCCCAAACGCGCCAAAGAACCATCATTAAACCGCAAATCTGCTAAAGATGATCTACCAGTAGATACACCGTCCCCAGGTGTGATAATATCTAACTGACGAGCAGGACGTTTGTTGAAATTCTCTTTAGGAATAAACTGAACTATATTATGTAGTTTTTCAATTTGCGCTTTTGTTAAAGGAGTCCGAGCGATCGCCCTAAATGGTAAATGAACAACTATAGCTGTTGCTAAACCAAGGGCAAAATGTGGTAAAAATTTAGTAAGCATAATTTCTGATACCTTTGTAAAAAAAATTAAGAAAAAATCAATCTATATCAAAATCGCCTTCATAATAATTGTGAAATTAATTTGACAAAATGCAAATAATATCAACCACACAAATCAGGCCCCAAGTTTGGAAAAACCTGCTTTTCCCAATTGCATTAATTTTAACCACTCCTACTTGGAGTTGTACAAATGATAATCAAGTCTGGGCAGTTGATTTAGATAATCAGGTAAATTTAGCTGTAACTGTATCTAATATAACAGATTCTACAAATACTGAGACAACTGATGATTTAGTACATTTTCTACCAGCATATCCACAAATCCAACCACAAATAAATACCCAGGATAGTGAATATCTTCAACAGCACCAACAATCAGATTCTTGGCCACAAGACAACGTAAATATAACAATCTCAATCTTGGAAAACACTGATATTAAATCATTTGAGCCGATACAAACATCTACAAACCAGCCAGAACAGCAAACCGAGTTAGCAGATCAATCAGAGGTTGATCAAGAATTAAATTTACGGATTAGACCAAAACAACTAGAAACAACACCCTCACCTCCAGTAGAATTTAAACCCATAGGGTTCTTGAAAGCAAATGTTGGTTATTTTCACAGCACTAACATCTTTTCCAATAAGGATAATCCCATAAAAGACAGTTTAGTATTTTCTGGACTAACCCTAGCGTCTGCCTATATCCCCGTAGGTTCACAAACTTACTTAAATGCCTCCATTGATGGTAATTTGATTCGTTATATTGATCAATCAAAATATGGATACAATCGATTAAGATTCAACTTCGGTATTTACCAACAATTATCTCCAAAAATGTATGGAGAACTAAGTTGGAGAAATCAACAATTATTTTATGCTCACAATAGTGAATTCTTTAGTGCTGGCAACCTGACGGGATGACAAAAATAGTTAAAATGCAGACAGAATAAGCCTCATAGCTCTCTCACCGCGTTGATAATACTTCCGCTTATTAGGAGATAATCTCAATAATTCTCTAACTAATTCCCGACAATTATCTATAAAATC
>JBJTUF010000221.1:0-9536 GCA_046080565.1 Cuspidothrix sp.
CTAACACTTTCTGGTATATTTCACTTATCATTTTACTCTGTTAGTTCATATTTACTATTTATTACTTATCTTTTTTTGCTCCCACATTCTGTATCTCTTACTACATAAGCTTTTTCTCCTTCTTGTCCCCCTGTCAGAAAAAATAAACAAATACTAGGAGATATTCTCATTGTTGATGATAAACTGGATAATATTCGCTTCTTATCTGATTTTTTATCAAAACAAAATTATCAAATTCGTAAAGCAATTAGCGGAGAAGCAGCATTAGTAGCAGTACAAACATTACCTCCAGATTTAATTCTCCTGGATATTAATATGCCAATTATGGGAGGATATGAAGTATGTCAAACATTGAAAAATGATCCAAAAACAAGTTCAATACCAATTATTTTTTTAAGTGCTGGAGATTCTATTAGCGATAAAGTTAAAGCATTTGAAGTAGGAGGTATTGACTACATTACCAAACCTTTTCATCTGGAAGAAGTTTTAGCAAGAGTGCATACTCAATTAACAGTTCAACAGCTACAAAATGAATTGAAAACCAAAAATCAACAGCTAGAAAATACAATTTTAGAATTAAAACATACTCAGTATCAACTAATTCAAAAAGAAAAGATAGTTAGTGCAGGTAGGATTACAGCCGGAATTTCTCATGAAATTAATAATCCTCTAAATTTTATTATAGGTAATATTAATCCTGCGGTAGACTACACGCAAATTATGATTAATATAATTCGAGATTATCAACAAAAATTTCCTCAACCTAATTCAAAAATTATTGGTGTTATGGATGATGAAATTGATCTTGAATTTCTAATTGAAGATTTTACTAGAATCATGAAGTCTATCCGTACAGGAGCAGAAAGGATTCGTCCAGTTGTTTGTGCAATGCATATTTTTTCTCGTCTGAATCAATCAGCAATTAAAAAATTTAATGTTTGTGAGAGTATAGATAGTGTTCTCATGATCTTAAGTGATCAAATTCACTTGCAAGATCAATCTTCTGGCATTTCCATCTGCAAAAAGTATAGTAATGTACCTCTATTGACTGGTTATCCTAATCTATTAACTCAGGTATTAACACATCTTTTACAAAATGCGATAGATTCCTTTGATCCAGATTTAATGTCTATGATGGATAGTTTGTTTGAACCGACTATTTGGATTACAGTTACAACCCTAGAAACTAATCAAATTATGATTAGTATTAAAGATAATGGTATTGGAATTTATGAAGAAAATCAACTTCATTTATTTGAGCCATTTTTTACGACTAAATCAGTGGGAAAAGGAGTTGGATTAGGTTTATTTACTAGCTACCAAATTATTACTGAAATTTACAAAGGTACTTTAAGTTATAATAATTGTCCTGAAGGCGGCTCAGAATTTGTGATCAAAATTCCTGGAACAGCAAATTTTTCATAAAAATGATCTATTTTGATTTTTACGCTAGGATGGATTTTGAGTTAATTACTTCTATGGCGAAAAAACTCAATCTTGGATCTCGTAAATTTCCGAAAGCTGTAACTTTTTCTTTGTATCTATTTGGAGTTATGGCTGTTTTAATAGCTGCTTTTCCTTGGCTATATGAAATCAAAACAAAAGCTGGAATTAATATCTCAAAAAAGCATCATGCGGGGCCACTACTAGAAAGACGTACCTACGGACTCTTTCGCTGTGAGTGGCTTTATCCTTACCATTGCAAGCGTTCTCAGGATTGATATCATCTCCAGTAGATTATCATATCTGTTGGGGCTGGTAATTGGTAATTGGGAAAAAATTATTAGGGTTTGCAGCAAAAAATTTTTCCGTGGAGGCAGGTAAAAGGCAATAGTTTGGGCTATCTTTAACAACTAATTTTTTCCTTTTATCAGACCTAAAATGCACGCTTTTAGGAGTATCTTCCTCAAAAACCTTGCATCTACTTTCTTTTCTAAATCCTCAAACCTTTGATTTCTCTAGGTTTCACATTTATTCAGCAACCCCTATTTAACCTTCCTGCCTCCTGCCGTCTACCTAAAGATAAGGACTCACATCAACAGCTAATTTTTGTCCCAATTTTAGTAATTGACGACATTGAATAGTTTCTGCTTCAGTGTCAGTATTAGTTATCCGTGGCAATATTTGACTGTGCAAACAACCCCAATAGAGTTCTTGCACATTGTTTAAATTAATGCCAAGATGTAATTTATTGCTAATATCAATCAAACGTTCTAAACGTTGGATATCTGTATCTATTTTGCTATTGGGATCATAGAGTAATTGCCACAATAATCGGACTATTAATTGTTCTAGAATTTGGTTTCCTTCAGGGATATTTAATTGACAACGTAGATGTTCAGCTTCTGTCGCGATCGCTTCTAATTCTGCCATCAACTTCGAGCTTAATTGGACTTCGCTCACATCCTGTTCTGGTGATAGTGGCACTTGCTGTAGTCCTCGCAATGTCGTCATACAACGATGTCCCAAAGCGATTTCTGCGGCTGCTTGTAGTTCTCGTGGTACTTCCAAACCATCCCGATGAAAAGCCATGATCACACCGTAATTATCTCTATATAGCTGAGTATATAATTGATCTAATCGTGACAGTGTTTCTTGACTCAATAACCGCATGATCCGATGACGTTCTTCTGCAAATAAAGTCTGTAAACTAAAGGCTTCACCGCCAAACAATTCAGTCATCACTAAGATCACATGAGCTATACTTGCCTGTTGTAAAGCTGTAAACAGTTTTTCTTTAGTTTGGCTATAGTTACGTCTTCCTGTAAACGGTTGAATACAACAATGAAAATCCCAACCACCCAAATGCAGGACAGCAAATACTAAATTCTCGCTTTCCCAAGTAATATCTGACACTAGCTGTAAATGCCCCACCGCTAGAGTTAATGCACCCATGCGCTGCTTTTGGTAATCAAATTCATTGACAGCATAACAATAGACACCCTGGTGATGACCAGGAGAGAGTTTATTAGCCTGTTGTCCAGCAACAGTATTATTGTGATGATTAAATAAGGAAGTAATGGCGTAATGGGCAGCAACTTGTTTAAAGCTAACTTGGGCAGTTAAAACCAATTGACGATATATTTCTGCCCCATGTTTAAACTCTTCCACATTACTAGGTGCTAAACTGAGACGTTTAATAAAGCCCTTTTCTAATTGTATACCTGCCACATCTCCAGCTAATTCTAAAGCCCTGGAAGCATAGCGCAAAATTTGCGTACCTTCGGGACGAGAAATTTCTTCAAAAAACCAGCCGCAACTGGTAAACATCAGTAAAGAGTGACGCTGCATTTCTAGCAAGCGCAAAGCTTCTACCTGTTCTGCTGGTTGGAGTTTACGAGTTTGATGACGGGAGAGAAAAAGACTAATATTGGCAACAGAGCGATCGCCCATAACATGAATATATTCGTCCCGTGCTTGCCAAGGATCACCAAACAACGAACTACCATAATCTTCATACACCTCAATTAACTGATCCCGCAGCCAATTCAAAGCATTGCGTAATGGCCGCCGCCATTTTTGATGCCACACACCCCCTTCACCACCACAACCACAATCATCTTGCCATCTATCCACACCATGAGCGCAACTCCAAGCCGTTACAGGCTTTAATTTCACTTCCCAAGACGGAGGATTTAAACTCAAATAGTGGGCATAATTTGTCACAGTCCAACCATGACGGGGAAACTCACCAATAAAAGCATAGGCTAAGGTTTTTTCCGTACCTTTTTTGTGATGTCCAAAGGTTTCCCCATCTGTAGCTACAGAAATTAATTGGGACTGACGATGATCCCCACGAATAGCTGCCCCAATGCGTCCCGCAAAATGATGGGAATTGTAAACAACATCACTAAAACCCATATCCCGTGAAATTGGTCCATCGTAGAAGAAGATATCAATATAGGGAACGGATTTTTTAGCCGACTTGTGAGCATCCAAATAGCAGCGATAGGGACGAGTAGGATCAATTTGATTACCCCCCACCTCATGCCATTGACTATCAGGATCATCCTCTGTGGGGATAGGACGACAACGCTGTGCCTGGGAAGGGGCTAAAATGATAAATTTAATGTCTTCAGCTACTAACGCTTCTAAGGTGGCATAATCTACGGCCGTTTCTGCCAACCACATTCCTTCGGGATCACGGCCAAACCGAGAACGGAAATCTTCCTTACCCCAGCGAATTTGTGTCAGTTTATCCCGTTCATTGGCTAAAGGTAGGATAATGTGATTATAGACTTGAGCGATCGCATTCCCGTGACCATTCAGGCGATCGCAACTTTTAGCATCAGCCTCCAAAATTCGCTGATAAACCTCCACATCGTGGCGTTCCAACCACGACATCAGCGTTGGTCCGATATTAAAACTCATGTATTCATAATTATTCACAATCCCAACAATCTCTCCTCGGTCATTTAAAATCCGAGCAAAAGCATTAGGACGATAACACTCCCAATGAATGCGTTCATTCCAGTCATGAAAAGGCGCAGCACTAGGTTGACGTTCAATCGCATCAAGATAAGGATTTTCTCTAGGAGGTTGATAAAAATGGCCATGAACAGTAACATAAACACCCTGAGCAGTTTTCAGGGGATCATGTTCAGGACTGTCTTTAACCTCTTTATCTAATGGTAATATTGAGTCAGAACTACTGGATATTTCCGCAGCCAAAGTCATATTTTGTTATCCAAATAAATGTGCAATTTTGAAGAAAATTATTGCTATATTTACCTTTCTACAATTGTTTTCTCACAAAATCCGTGATTAGTCACACATCAGAAACAAAACTCAATTTTGTTCCTATCATTACTAATTATCAATTACCATCTTTGGTAGATATGATAGGTGTTAAAATGCACATGAATTTTTAGAGATTGTGTAAATATCCCCTAAACTTTAGGTAAAATGTCAACCAAAAACCTGATTTTTACAGTCCTGCTACTGTTTATACCCATATCTCTAGCAGCCCACTTTTTAGAATGGGGCGATTTAGTAGTTTTCATCACCGCAGCCTTAGCCATCCTGCCCCTAGCCGCTTGGATGGGTACAGCCACCGAAGAAATAGCCGTCGTCGTTGGTCCAATCTTAGGTGGATTCTTAAACGCCACCTTTGGTAATGCCACAGAATTAATTATTGCCCTAGTTGCCTTAAACGCAGGATTAATTGATGTCGTCAAAGCCAGCATTACCGGCTCAATTATCGGTAACTTACTCCTCGTTATGGGTCTATCAATGCTCTTAGGTGGCATCCGTTACAAAGAACAAACATTTGAATCAGTTGTAGCGCGGGTCAATGCTTCCTCCATGAACTTGGCAGTAATTGCCATTTTATTACCCACAGCAATGAACTATACCTCCATTGGTATTAGTGAAACCACAGTACAGAATCTCTCCTTAGCTGTAGCTGTAGTTTTAATTCTAGTTTACGGCTTAACACTGCTGTTTTCCATGAAAACTCACGCCTATCTATATGAAGTCGGTGTAGCAGACACAGAAGAAGAAGAAGAAGTTACCCATGAAAAACCAAACATTTGGTTATGGAGTGGTGTCCTTTTAGCTTGTACTCTATTAGTTGCTCTAGAATCAGAATTACTTGTTGAGGCCTTAGAAGTTGCCACATCTAAACTAGGTCTAAGCGCCCTATTTACCGGCGTAATTTTAGTCCCCATTATCGGTAACGCAGCCGAACACGCCACCGCAGTCACCGTAGCCATGAAGAATAAAATGGATTTGGCTTTATCTGTTGCCGTCGGTTCAAGTATGCAAATTGCCCTCTTTGTTGCCCCAGTTTTAGTAATTGCTGGTTGGGTAGTTGGCCAACCCATGGATTTAGATTTTAATCCCTTTGAATTAGTCGCCGTTGCCGTATCAGTTTTAATCGCTAATAGCATTAGTTCTGACGGTAAATCTAATTGGTTAGAAGGAACATTACTTCTAGCAGCCTATACTGTCCTAGGTTTTGCTTTCTACTTCCATCCAGTTGCTAATAGCTTGGGTTAAAGAGGCAAGAGGGAATAGGCAAGAGTAAAGATAAATACTGTTCCCTGTTCCCTAATCTCCACAGATAACTTTTTGGTACAACCCCTAAAGATATTTTTGATAATTTAAACTCTCTACAGATAGATGAATAAAAATAATAATTACTCTAGTCTCTAATCAAATCATTCTTTTGATATCAAGCTTGAGATTTATTAATAAATACAGCTATAAAATACAATGACTGCAATCGGATCGCTAATGATGGGTATATTAAATCCAAAACCAATAAATATACCGCCCTTTATACCTCCTCAAATCTCTATTTCAGACAATGATGTAAATTTTAAAAAGCATCAATTAAATCAATTAGTCGCTTATAATCAAATTACACCTCCTGAATTTAGCCAGATAAATGAAACTTACCCAACACATTATTCCGTTGTTTCATTTCGCCGACACAAAATACTAGAGCAAGTAGCACAAAAACAAATGTTCCCAGGTTCTATTTATCGAATTTTGAGCGATTGAGAATTTCTTGTAGTTCTTGAAAAGTCGCATCTGAAAATAACATTATTCCTAAATTCTTGGCTTTTTTGAATGCCACATCTGGAACAGATGACTTAATCAAGACTGCACTTACTAGAATGTTTGTATCAATAACAAACCGCAATTCATCCATGCTGAAGAATCTCATCTAAAATTTCTTGAGTTAATCCCTTATCTTGAGCTTGTTCTTGCATTTCTTGAATAATGTCATCTAGGGATTTATCTTGAATAATTAATTTGAGCAAGTCGTTAATAATATTCTGAATTTTTTGCTGTTTTTGTGGTGCAGCTTGTTGATAAGCTTTGGCTAGTTCAGCATCAACTTGAATGGCAATTGTTTCCATATTTTGAGGAGTAGAATAAATTACACTTATTTAATTATAGCATTTCACATTTATGAAATCAATTTGCATCAAATCTTTATTTGGATGAGCTAGTAAAAATTTATCTCCTAAGTTTCTGGAAAGGCGTAGTGATTCACCATTCCATTCACGATGAAGCTCAAAGGTTGTTTGTAATTGTAAACGTTTTTTATTTATTTGCCAATTAAATATTGATGAGATAACAGCACCACTAATTAAAGCTCCAGGCAGTGCGCTAATAATTGAATTCAGCCACATCATTGTTTTACTCCTCCCATTGTTATACTAAATATTCATAAAAAACATTTTTTCTTATTTTGAAAATGATGCTTAGGTAATGAAAAACTAGGGTGTATTAGCAACAGCGTAACGCACCGAATTGATGATAGAGTTGGTGCGTTACGGTGGATTGTTAATTTGAGTTTGTTGTCAAAAATTATCGCCACCTAACACACCCTACAGGCTAACGACCTCTACGAAAACGTGGTCTAAATGCTTCAAAACGTCTTTGCCTTGTTGGTAGAGGATTTTGATTACCGCCTCCACTGCCGCCTCTATTACCACCTCCACTGCCACCTCCATTGCCACCTCCATTGCCACGCGAAGGATTAGCTGGTTGTTCTTGTCTAGTTGGCTCTGGTGGTGAAGGGTCGGGAGTTTGGATTGTAGGATAAAGTATTTGAGCAATAGTATAAGCAACATCTAGAATAAGTTCAACTAACTTAATAATTGAATCTTTATTTCTTGCTAAAAAAGCAACTGTTGATATAGCAGCAATTCTTATGTATGAAATAATAGATTCTTCCCCACTAGGATCGATCGCATTTACAGGATTAACCCCAGCATACAAATAATCATGTAACGTTATCGGCTGATTCTTGTAACCCTCAAACGGATCAGTCGAAACAAACCGCCCAGTTAATGAATCATAATACCTTGCTCGTAAATAATAACCATCTACCGCATCATCAAACTGCTCACCAGCAAACAGATAATTATTATTCGCATCCCCCACTTTACGGGTTAAATTACCATAAGCATCATAATCATATTCTACGATAACAGAACCATTATTACCCGTCATCAAACGAGTGCTACCCAAACCATCCACTTGATAGTAAATCCGATTTGCACCGTCATCTTGAGAGATTAAATCCCAACCGTGAGTATAGGTAGTATTCACTGTACCATTAGTTTGATATTCCTCAATCACTTGGGCGTATTGCTGTTGATTGTTGTCGATTAAGAAGCGTGTCACCTCACCATCCACGTCAATCGCCACTCGGATACCATTGTGATCATATTCAAACTCAATGCGTCCGGTTTCGCCATTTTCCGTGACTTCTACCACAGTTAATTCACCCTTAGCATTCCACTCATAATTAGTGGTAGTTGCGCCATTTTCTACCTTAGCAAGGAGATTACCCTCCTCATCGTATTGATATTGGGTAACATTTCCGCCAAGGATTTCTTTTAATAATCTGTCATTCTCGTTGTATGTATAGGTAGTCGTACCTTCCACTGAATCAATCTTTTGTAAACGATTACCCACAGCATCAAAGACATAAGTAATCGTTTTATTACCTGCTACAGTATCAGTAATTTTCTCTTGGGTTAAACGATAGAGATTGTCATATTTGTACTCCACTGTACGACCATCATTTTCTACCACTTTCACCCGATTACCCATCGCATCTAGGGTATAGGTATAACTAGAAATAATACCCGTAGAGTTGCGGTTTTCGAGATAGGTTAAGCGATTTAACAAGTCATATTGTTGATTTTCTGTCACCCCATTGGGGAAGACGGTTTTAACCAAGTTACCTACCACATCATAATCGTAGTCTGTTACTCCGTTATCCGCATCTTTAACAGTATCAAGGCGATTCAACGCATCATAAGTATAAGTAGTTGTGCCTGAAGGTACGGTTAAGGTAAGAATATTACTAGCCTTGTCGTAAGTATAGCTAATAGTACGGTTATCGGGTTCGGTACGACTAATTAATCTGTCACGCTCATCATAAACATAATTTGTCACCCCTCGATTATCGATAACTGTAGCTAATTCCCCTGTCAAGGTATAGGTAAAAGTTTCCGTTGGTGTACTATCAGAGAAAGATTTTTCGGTTAACCAATTACGCTCATTATATTTATAGGTGGTGACGACTCCATTAAAGTCAGTTACTTTGATTAAATTACCGATTTTATCGTTGATTGTCTCGTTACGTTGTCCACCGGGTAAGATGGTAGCTTTTAGACGGCGTAAACTGTCATATTCAAACTTAGTTATATTACCATTTGCGTCTTTTTGCTCGATTAAATTACCCACCAAGTCATATTTATACTCAGTACGTTGATTTAAAGCATCAATTACCGCCGTTAGTCTTCCTAAAGCGTCGTATTCATAGTTAGTGGTATTTCCTGCTAAATCCTTTTCCGCTATCACTCGTCCTAAAGGATCATAAGTGGTAGTCATTACCGCATTATTAGCATAAGTTGTGGTAAGAAGGCGATCAAGCTCGTCATAATCATACTCAGTGATGCGCCCTAAGGCATCTGTCATGGCAACTTTTCGCCCGTCTGCATCATAATTATAGCTAGTAATTTGATTCAGGGCATTAGAAACTACTCATCCTCCCCATTCAAACT
>JBJTUF010000222.1:0-4038 GCA_046080565.1 Cuspidothrix sp.
AGAGGAGGCAACAGTAAATGCCTGTTTATGAGCATTTTGCTCTATCCAGTCTAGAGTTGCAAGTTGAGACTTAACTTCTGGTAGTGCCAATAACGTTGACTCAACATCATGCAAAGCTTTTACAGCACTTCCAATAGAAGCTTTTTGAATTTGAGGAGATTTCTTGCCAAAGATGCTAAGAACATCATCATAAATGGCCAGGAGACTATTCTCCTGTTTAAATTTCCAATATGCAACAAAAGTTCTTGGCAATGTAGCTGCCATTTGAGGAATGGCTGAAAGTAGTTGCATCTCAATATCACTTACAATATAGAGTTGAGATGCCAACAATACACGAAGAAAAACTTCTTCTCCTAAAATAGGACCAAAGACATCAACAAGTTCAGGTCCCCTTGTCTGAAACTGAGTTAGTACAGCATTGACAGTATTTTCGTGTAAACGAATCAAAACTTCTTTTTCCTGTGTTCCTGTATTTCTAGATCCAGCTTGAGAAATTTCACTTTGAATTGATTGATAACGAGAATCTGAAGGTGCTAGGCTAACTGCTATTGCAATATCAGACTTAGCCCCACCTTGATCGTTACTTTGAAATTTAGCAATTGCTCTTAGAGCATAGCTTTCTGCATTGTCTGAATCATAAGTAATACTCTGGTTTAGAGAGTTGATTGCTCCCTGATAATCATCTAAATTTAACTGGGCTTGTCCCATAAACCTGTAAATTCCTGCATAAATACTCCTTAAATCCCCATTAGGTTCTCCAATCTGTCTTAAAATAAGTAAAAGCTTATTAAAGGTATGAATTGCTCCTCCAAAATCACTTGCAGATAGCTTTTCCAATGCAAGGTTGTATTGGCTTTGGCACTGCTGCACTAGATTCTCTAGCTCTCGTCTTTGCGATGCTAAAAGTTGCTGATGGGCATACATTTGCTGTTGTGCCTCAAATAGCTTTTGTCTCTCTTGTTCGTGAGCATACTCATTAGCCTTTCTACCCAGATACTTAACGCCTCTGTAGGCACCATATCCCACTGCGGCAGTTACACCCAGCTTAATGAGCGTATCACCGAAACTCCCATTTCCCATTTTTGATATCCTCTATTTGTTTTGTGTTTGTTTATTTCAGAAATTGTTAGTTAGATTGTTTCTAGTAATGTTGGGTTCTCTTTCGTCAACCCAACCTACAACTAGGATTATAAATCCTACAGCACAAATCAATACGCAAATGTGGGTGATTCTATTAAATCTTGAACTTTGAATTGATTGATTCCACCTATTTTTGTAAAACAACACCAGTGCCATATTTCTCACCATTCACTATCCCAGGAAGAAGAAAATAGTATTTTTTACCTGTGGCTGAATCTTCAATAACTTGAGGTGAAATCGTAGTACATTTATCGAATCCTGATGGATTAGGAGGACTACCAGGTGCAGGAAAATTAAAAATTCCTCTATATGCAACACACCGACCGGAAGATACTGGGATGTAGCAACCTCCTGTTTGGACAACAGAGCCAGAAATACTGGGTTTAAGCCTAGTTGTTCCCTCGCTATCCAGATAACATCTGTATGTAGTACGAGATTGCGCTTTAGCTATATTTACATTCCAACCAAACATAGAAACTATGACCGTTGTACCAATCAATAATTTATGGAACTTTTTCATGGTAATGTCCTTGATTACTAAAAGTTGAAAGAGAGTTTTTGCAAATTAATAGATGGTAAAATCTGAAAATGAGTTAGGTTGGGGTCAAGAAAAAAATCATATTACCCAACCGACAAAACAAAGAATGGTGTTAGGTTTCCTTTCGTCAACCCAACCTACAACTAAAACTTGATTTTCGGCTCTTGACACACACGACTAGGATTGTTTAGTCTACTGGCAAGACAAGCTATATATAAATAAGTCTCAGATGTGTCTCTTTTTGCAGATGTCATCAATCCATCTGAAAAACCAATGTTGTAGCAGCGAAGACGGTTTCCACCTTGATAAGAATTATTGGGTTTACCTAGATTAAAACCATCCGACCAACCGCTATCATAAGCAGTTTTGAAGGAAGAATCATTTTTACATTCACTTCGAGAAAGATTAGATTGTGCTTGAGTCACGCTAATATTCCACCCAAATATAGATCCTATTACGCTAGTAATTATCAACAATTTATGGAACTTTTTCATGGTAATGTCCTTGATTACTAAAAGTTGAAAGATAGTTTTTGCAAATTAATAGATAGGAAAAATTGAAAGTGAGTTAGGTTGGGGTCAAGAAAAAAATCATATTACCCAACCGACAAAACAAAGAATGGTGTTAGGTTTCCTTTAGTTAACCCAATCTACGACTTGCAGATGAATTTAAGGATTTGGTCCACTACTTAAAGGCACATTATCAGGTTCAGTTAGCCATTCATTCCGACGTTTAATTTGTTCATTGCGAAGGTCTAGCTGTCTAATATATGCGTCAACATCAACCCGTTTTTTATCATTTTGATAAGCCGGAGATTGTGATGTATTTTGATTTTGCCTACATTCGGCGGGAATTGCGTCTGCTGCTGCTCTAGCATTACCTGTAATTACTAAACCCAACAAAGAACCGATCGCTGCTCCAGTGCAATGTGCTGGTAAAGATTGCGCTTGAGCTATATTTATATTCCACCCAAGCATAGAAACCATAGCTGTTCCACCAATCAATAATTGATTAAACTTGTTCATAGTAGTTCTCACTCCTGGTTTATATTTTAATTTCCTGCTCATAATTAAAGCATGGATTTTTGGGAAGAATAGATAAATTGAATTAATTTCTTGATTAGTTCTGATATCACTATAACTGTTGAAAAAAATCCAATAGATTAGTTAAATTCTTTAAGTGCATGAAAAAATTTTCAATCAAGACCACAAAAATGGAACAATTATAGATTTTTTCTCAAGAGGGTGTACAATTGCAATTTAAGCGATGCTACTGTAGATGCGATGCCTGCGGCGTAGCGATCGCCATAAGATGACACCACATATCAAGTGTTTTAGGTATATATAGTTTGTTGGGTTTTCTCAACCCAACCTTGTATAATATATTTAGAAAAATTAATTTACATTCATCTTATTAAGAGGTGTAAAAATATGACTGAAACTAAATCTCATAAAGTGGTACGTCGAGGCAGATTATTTCCTGAAATTCAGTGGACAGAAGACAGAATCAATCTGTATAGAAGTGACCTGGAAACTCATCATCAACGCTGTAGAGTGGTTTTTGAAAAATTGCAACCAGATTTGATCAAAAATCATTATAACTGGTTTATGGCAGTTGATTCAGAAAGTGGAGATTATTTCCTTGATAAAGATGAAGAAGTTGTTACTCAAATGTTTTTGCAAAAACATCCAACTGCTATACCCTTTATTTTTGTGATTAATGAAACTGGAGTAGCTGGTAGGATATGATTCTAGGCGATTTTGGAAGTGATGGGGAGATTTTTTTTGAAATTGATTTAATTACTGCTGATGATTTAGAATTACCAGTAACAGCAATGTTAGATACTGGTTTTACAGAGTTACTTGCTGTTAATTCTCAAGATTTAGAAGCATTAGGTTGGCGTTTTTTGCGGGAAAGACCACTCAAAACAGCGCAGGGAATCAATACTTTTAGGATTTATTTAGGAAAGGTACGTATTGACGGAAGAGAGTTTGAAATTCCGGTTTATGGTGGTGAGGAAATTACAGAAATTTTACTTGGTAGTCAATGGTTGAAGATTATGCGATTAGTTGCGGATATGTCCGCAGATGTTTTAAGTTTGGAAATAGTTTGAGAAATCTATAGGGTTGTGTAATATCTTTTTACACACGGGTAGTTCCTTTAAAACTTGGGGATGAGAGATAAAATAATCACTTAGCCGATGACATCCCCGTGTAAGTAATTCATCTAGTGATTCTACGCGCCATAATCTAGCCGTTCCATCACTTGCACCGGAAGCGAGATATTTACCATCAGGACTAAAAGCTATAGTGCTGACACCCCTGCGATGTCCCCTAAATTCTCTAACCACATTCCCCTTC
>JBJTUF010000223.1:0-4815 GCA_046080565.1 Cuspidothrix sp.
GCTTCTTATTGAGAATACATCTGAATCAACTTTCCTATCTAAAATTTGTTTTTTTATAGATAAATGTATTTTTTTAATCTTTATTCATAAATTCACCTCCGTAATAACCGCTTGTGACACTTAAGGGTGCGGAATGTGGGAGA
The DNA here is from genome assembly GCA_046080565.1 of Cuspidothrix sp. Taxonomy (GTDB): domain Bacteria; phylum Cyanobacteriota; class Cyanobacteriia; order Cyanobacteriales; family Nostocaceae; genus Cuspidothrix. Next base: position 144 of record JBJTUF010000223.1, read on the forward strand.
CAAAGATATGCTCGAAAATATTTAAAAGTAAATAGGCAACGAAATGAACACGCAAAGAGAATTGCTCGTAACGCATGTAAGGCTAACGCCTTAGTAGCCTATGAAGATTTAAGTGTTAAGAACATGGTAAAAAATTATTGTCTTGCTAAGTCCATCAATGATGCGGCTTGGTCTACTTTTCGTCAATGGTTAGAATATTTTGCTGTTAAGTTTAACAATTTTGCTGTTAAGTTTAACAGTGTTGTTGTTGCTGTTATACCACATTACACATATCAAAAATGCAGTAATTGTGGTGTAATTGTGAAAAAATGTCTTTCAACTCGTACTCACAAATGTAGTTGTGGCTCGTACCTTCATAGAGATGTAAACGCAGCCATAAATATTCTGAATTTAGCAGAAAATAGGGGAGGACATCCCCAAATTAACGCTACAGGAGTTGAAGCTTCTACTCTACTTGGTGCAAGCCTGGTTGAGCAAGTTTTGACGTAGAATGTAGAATCCCCGTGTCTTTAGACCGGGGAGTGTCAAAGTTCAAGTATTAACTATTAATTAATTAACCTTGACGGCTGGCAGTTTGGATGTAAAGAATGATTAAAAACACGGAGGGTACTAATACGAACAAAATGCTCGCTACAAAACCCAGTTCATTAACTTGCATAACAAGATAGCCTCTTGTGTAATTTCTGTTCAGCTATTTTAGAATACCATCATAGATGACAGAGTTAATCCAAATTTTTTGACGACTCTGATAGGTGATAGGTGACAGGTTACAGGTTACAGGTTACAGAAAGAAAAGAGTTTTAGTATGTGAATTTTTTCACAATCCAAAATCTAAAATCCAAAATCCAAAATTGGATCTAGGGTTTAGTGATGACGCTCACAGGTCCATTAACGAGGGTTTGACAAGCAAGACGGTAGTTATCGGGCTTATTTTTAAATTTGCGTTTTTCTAAATCTGTGCGAGGGGAAAGGTTTTCTAGTCCTTCGGCAATTTCCACAATACAAGTGGTACATTGTCCAGCGCCACCACAATTGGTCATTTTACCGAAAAATTTATAAATATCAATCCCATTCTCTACTGCTTTAAGTCGCAGATTAGCACCATCGGCGGCTACTATTTCTTTATTCTCTTTGACAAATTTGATGTTTCCCATAGTAGATTTCTGGTGATTAATGATGTGACTGAATTAATTATATTGATGTATTGCAAAATATTAAGAAATATTAACAACATAACCAAAAATGAGGACAGGTGTTATGTTACCTGTCCAAAAAATTGGCGATGAGTAACTTATCTGAAACCCACTGCTGCTTGCCAAACAAATGCAAGTAACAAGAAGAAGACGGGAATAACAGGTAAAACATCTACCAAGGGGTCGAAGATTTGGTAAGCTTCAGGGAGTTTTGCTAGTAATAGTGCTGCTTCCATGTTTGTTTAAATCCACCTAATATGCCAACACAACTTTAATATGTGGGATGTATTTTAACATGGTTAGGTGATCCAATTTTGGATTTTGGATTTTCGATTTTGGATTGATGAAGTTAGGGGGAGGTGAGATCAGTTTTTTCGAGATCAATTTCTGATGGTTCTAACCAGTGACCAAAATCTGTAACAAAGCGATCGCTCAAAATTGATTCTCGAATCCTTTGGGTAAAGCGAATCAATTCAGTGATGTTATGAATAGTCAATAAGGTATAAGCTAATATTTCTTGCGATCGCACTAAATGAGATATGTAAGCACGACTAAAATTTTTACAGGTATAACAAGGGCAAGTTGGATCTAATGGTCTAAAATCTTCACGAAACTTAGCATTTTTCAGATTCCACCGTTCACCAGCTACAATAGCTGTTCCATGTCTAGCCCATCGTGTGGGAATGACACAATCAAATAAATCTACACCAGAAGCGATGGCGATCGCCATTTCCCGATAAGTCCCCACACCCATCAAATAACGAGGTTTATTTACTGGTAACAACGGGGCTGTAGTTTGGACAATTTGCGCCATTAAATCCGTAGGTTCACCTACGCTCACGCCACCAATGGCATATCCCGGCATATCTAACTCCGCCAATTGTTGAGCAGCACGGGCGCGTAAATCTAAATATACCCCCCCCTGCACAATGGGAAACAATGCCTGATCCTGGCGTTGATGGGCAGCTATAGAGCGTTTTAACCACCGATAAGTTCTATCAGTTGCAGCTTCTACTTCCTGACGAGTGGCAGGATAGGGAGGACATTCATCAAAGGCCATGATTACATCAGCCCCTAAAATGTTCTGAATTTCAATAGAACGTTCTGGGCTTAATTTAATAATTTGTCCATCATGAGGTGAGCGAAAAGTTACCCCTTCTTCAGTAATTTTTCGCATTTCGCTGAGACTAAAAACTTGAAATCCACCGGAGTCTGTGAGCATTGGCCCAGGCCAACCCATAAACTTATGTAGCCCACCACCACCAGCTACAATGGCTTCTCCCGGTTGGAGATGTAAATGATAGGTGTTAGCTAAAACCATTTGCGCTCCCGTTGCAGCCAATTGGTCGGGGGTAATAGTTTTGACATTAGCTAATGTTCCCACTGGCATAAATCTGGGTGTTTCTACGATACCGTGAGGAGTAGAAAATATTCCGACTCTAGCTTTGGTCTGGCTACAGGTAGCGAGACTTGTAAAGGAAAAATTGGCACTCAAGATAAAAATACTATTTAACTAAATTTATTCATCAACTTAACATTTTCTTGGTTACTTCAGGCAGTTCGTGGGGGTTTTTATCCTGTAAGGGTGAAACCCTGCAATCCACTATCACCAAGAGAGAATATGATTTTTAATGTTAAGGGTTGCCAATGGGGTAATAGGTTAGGGAATTGTAGACGACATTGTTACATTCTTTCTTCTTTCTCTTCCTCCTGTACGGGCGAACGACCGTTCGCCCCTACTCTTTCAAAAAGAATCACAACAGTCATCATCAATTTCTGCGTCCCATCTAGCTGCTAAGACTTGATCCATCATTGCTTCTATGGCAGTACAATTGAATTGGCGATCGCGTCTTTCCTGGAAGGGTGTCGAAAGAGGAGTTAAACGCAAACACATTTGCTCTTGGATCAAATCGAAATAAACCTCTTTTTGGGGAGACTGTTTTAATTCTAGATAATCAAAACTATCCACATTCAGATATAGGGCATTATTAGCGACTAAAGTAGAACGATGGGGATTCGCAAATACTTCCATTACATCTCCGTCACCCTCACTAAGGATCTGATTATCTTGGGTATAAACGTAGCGAACTCTACCTAAATCAATTAGCAAGCGGCGGATATCCAGTTTATTAACAATAATTCCCGTGTTGACTATACACGGTGCTGGTATTTTCATGTCAGGTAGATGATGACTCATAGAGAAATAGGGGTTGATGGAATGTGAGTGACAATGCAGCCAGACAGTCAATGAAATAGATAATAAATTCCTTATATTTCCAAAATATCAAGTTCAGGCGGCAATCGTCCAATCATCGGGGGTAAATTGTCGGTGTGGGCATAACTGATGATCGGAATTCTTATATTCATAAATACTCGAAATATTTTGGTTAATTAAATCCTATTTAAAGTATGGCTAACCTTTTGGGCTGGTGGCAACAGCAATTCTTACATTTAGTAGCGGCTGTAATTTTCTATACTGCTATTCCTTTACCCTATTTGCCAAATTTGGACTTCCAACGAGTTGCTTGTTTCGCCCCGATGGTCGGTTTGATGATTGGTGGTATTTTAGCTGGGTTAGATGCGGGATTGATTTATTTTGGTGTACCAGCACTAACTCGTAATGCTTTAGTAGTAGGTGGGTGGATCGCCATTACAGGGGGGTTACATTTAGATGGAGCGATGGATACAGCCGATGGTTTAGCAGTGGGTGATCCTGAACGGAGATTACAGGTAATGATGGATAGTGCCACCGGTGCGTTTGGGGCAATGGCGGGTATGATAATTATTATTTTGAAAATAACAGCTTTAACAGAGATAGGTGAAAACCATTATTTAGTATTGATGTCTGCTTGTGGGTGGGGACGCTGGGGACAACAAATGGCGATCGCCTGTTATCCCTATCTAAAACCAACTGGTAAAGGTGCATTTCATAAACAAGCTATTCGTTCCTATTTAAATTTATTCCCAAGCTGGTTTTTATTGCTGGGTTTGAGTATTGTTATTTGGTTAATTTATCCGCAAAAGTTAATTTTATCTATGAGAATAGTTTTAGCTGGCTTTGTGATTTCTGTTATTACAGCAGCCTGGTTTAATCATAAGTTAGGTGGGCATACGGGAGATACCTATGGGGCGGTAGTGGAGTGGACTGAAGCTTTGTTTTTGTGTGTAGTTAGTAGTTTTTAGGTTTAATCTTTATTCAGTAACCCCAAATATAGGAATCCGATTTGATTACTGATAGCGAAGCGTGGCGTTAGCCATATTTTCCTATGTAGGAAGGCAAGAGGCAAAAAGCAAGAGGATTCGAGAATATAAAGGTGTACCACGTTCTGTTCAAAAATTAAATAGGGTTTGCTGAAAAAGTCGAAAAAAACTTTGAGGAGAATTGAGTAGGTAGTCAAGCAGAAATAAAGATAAGATTTTGTTGTGTAAACTTCACTAAATAATCAAGTTCACTAATCAAATCAGGTAAAAAAGACGTA
>JBJTUF010000224.1:0-8255 GCA_046080565.1 Cuspidothrix sp.
GTTCAAATTTTTGCTGTAGCTCGTAATTTAGCTCTAAATCTTTACCGTTCTCATGACTTTAAAAACATGGCTCAAGCACAAAGATTTGCTTCTTTTGGTCTTACCACTCTCAAGCAATTATTTAGAATGAAATAGCCCTGTTAGAAATAGCTTCTGGTAATTTATTCCATGGAATTTTAGAGTCATCTTCAGAAAATTGTAATGATTGGCAAATGTCAAATAATGTAGGATGAGCATTTATATTTGCAATGAGATTTAGCCTATCTTGTTTTGAAAGGAGATTACCATCATAAATAATAGCAGCCATTAACCAAGAATCAATTATTCTAGCAAAGTTTAAAGTCCACTCATATCTTTCTATGGGAATAGGCTGATATCCATATAAACGTTCTGGATATCCATATTCCTTCAATTGATTTGCTCTAAAAACTGGAGGAAGAGGAATTAAGTAAAGTATTTCATGAGATAATAATGACCAACTTTCTCTAAATTGATTAAGTTCAATATTTCCCCAGTAAAACTCAGATCCTAACTCTGTGGGATTACTAAAAAATAAAATTTCTCCTATCTCATCAGTATTGCAAGTATTCCAGAAATTGTGTGAGCAAATCTGCTCTAGAATACATTTATGAGAATCTAGATACTTGTGAAAAATAATATTTTGTAACTGTTGTGAAATCATTAGCTTTTATGTATTAGGAAATTTTAGAACATTAATAATATTATAAGATTATTTACCATACTATGACAAAATCTCTAACTTGTTTAATAACAGAAGTGTTGAATGTTAAGAAATAGGTAATAAAAATAGCCCAAAATATGGTAAATTCTGGGCGAAGGATTAAAATAAATTAATTGATAATGATTATAAATTCATTTCCCAAAATTGTCAAAGACATCCTCAAAGGGTTGCCAAAAAATGATTATCCGGTTTTGAATACCCGTCTTTACGTTGAGTGTTGGTTAGGTTATGCCTTGGATAGTAGTTTAACAAGTATGCGAGACTTATTTAAAAGGTTAAATAATACAGGTATTGATGTAAGAATTTCAACATTTTCCAAAGCTAACACACACAGAAATCAAGAAATATTCCAAAATATTTATCATCAATTGAATAAATTAGTGCAGAAAAAAGCTCACAAAAAGCTACATGATAAATACGCAATTTGTCCAATTGATTCAACAATAATTACGTTAACAAGTAAGTTGTTATGGGTTTTAGGTTATCATCAAGTAAAACTATTTAGTTCCCTGAATCTGTCTACTGGAAGTCCAGAAGATAATTTGATAAATTTTGGACATAATCATGATTATAAATTTGGTTCATCAATGATGTCTAATTTACCGCCAGATGCAGTGGGAGTAATAGATAGGGGATTTGCAGGACTAAATTTTATGCAAGAGTTAGTGCAGAAAGATAAATATTTTGTAGTGCGAATTAAGAATAATTGCAAATTAGAATTTGAATCAGAAACTAGATTAGTAAAAATCGGTTCAGCGACCGATGCTCCCGCTTACAGAGTAATTAATTTTTGTGATTTAGACACAAAAACAGAATTTCGCTTAGTCACGAATTTACCTGCGGATGGAGATGCAGCAGTTACAGATGATGAAATCAGAGATATTTACCGTTTACGTTGGGGAGTTGAATTATTATGGAAATTTTTAAAGATGCACCTAAAACTGGATAGATTAATTACCAAAAATGTTAATGGTATTGGCATACAAATTTATGCCAGTCTCATCGCTTATCTAATTTTACAACTTGTATCTGTTCCTAAAGAATGGGGTGAAAAAATGTTAGATAAATTTCGCTATCTCCAAGCTTGTATGTGTCAACAAATCAGTTATGTTCATTGGATGGAAGATATCATGAGATGTTGACATTTTCACCCTTAATAGGACTACTATCACTAAATATATAAAGTTTTGTAACGACATTCAACATTTCTGGATTTATCCTTAAAACCTAATCATAGCAAGGGTTTTAATATTGCTTTTTCCCTCTTACCCTCTGCTATATTTTTTAACCTTTATTTTCCAATTTGCGTCATTATCTCCCTGGGAATTAATTCCCAGTCTCATAGCGAAAGTCTACTTTAGTAAACTAAAAGAGGTTTTTGGATATCTCAGAATAAATTGTAATATAAAGCTGGCATAATTGTCATTATTAAATGAGATAAATTCAGATGTTTATACTTTCAATATACCTTGAATACACTTCTAATATACTTTATTTTACGTCTACTTTGAATATACCTATCTCTATACTTTCATCAGACTTCATATCTGTAAATTCATGACAATATAAAAACAGGAAATGAAAAATAAAGACTGATATAAAAGGTGATCAAAACCATGAAAGAAGCAATTAAGAACGAATTACTACGCCAAGCAAAGTTAACTTTTAATCTTGCTGTTTCCGTTTCTGCTATTTCAGCAATAATTACTTTATCTGGTGTAGGTTTAGTCTATTTCAATAAATTATCTGAAGCTGCTTTAACAGGAAGTGCTGGTGCTTTGGCAACAATGACTTGTTTGAATATGGCTAAAGAATCTAAAGATGAATTGCTGAAAATTATGGAAGATGAGGAAGAAGAAGACGAAAATTAGTCTGGACTTACGCAGAACCTACTTTAAATACTGTCATTGCGACCTAAACAGGAGTTTTGAGGTAAGTAAGGTACAGATGTTAAGGATATAACCATTATAGTGCGGGCATCTTGCTCGCTAATGGTGTACCTTATAATTGTGGAATATGCTGTATTATTTGGTATTTAGGCAAAAGATTAAATAACCCTTAAACCGTGTCATTAGGTACTCTTATATCATAATCAAATCTGATATCTTCTGTAAAAATCATACAGAATTTTTCAGCTAAACTAATGAGTAAAATTAACGGTTTTATAGGTCGTCGTAACTTCCTAACATTCGTAGGTATAAGTACCTTCAGTATTGCTACTCTGACTGCTTGCAATCAAATGATAACTAACCGTTCAGAAATTAGAATTTCGGAAAATAATCCTAATCCTAATCCAGTTAGTGCAGAGGAAGCAAAAAGAAGACTAACAGAAGGTAATAGAAGATTTGTTAATCAAAATCGTCAATATCCCAATCAATCAAGAAGACGTTTACAATCACTTTCTCAAAAACAGTATCCTTATGCAGCAATATTAGGATGTGCAGATTCTCGCGTACCTCCTGAAATAATTTTTGATCAAGGATTAGGAGATTTATTTGTTGTGCGCGTTGCTGGTAATGTTGCCACTAATGAAACCATTGGTAGTTTAGAATATGCTACCGCTAATTTAGGAACACAACTCATAGTTGTTTTAGGTCATAAAGGATGTGGTGCAGTATCAGCAGCATTTGACAATCAACCAGATGATGGTAACATTAAATCTATAGTTGATGATATTAGGCCAAGTTTATCTCCAAATTCCAGAACAAGGCGTAATAATAATGATGTCAATGATACTAATGATACTAATGATAATAACAATCCAGTAACTAATAATATTGAATACCAAGCTCGAAAATTGCAAAATAGCTCACCAATTCTAGGTAAATTAATCCGTGATGATAGATTAAAAATTATCGGTGCTTACTATGATATTAACACTGGTAAAGTTAGATTCTTAAATTGATATTTAGCCCCCTTTTTTCTTTATCTGCGTCTATCTGCGTTTATCTGCGTTTAAAAACCATTATGAATCTGCACCTGAAAACAAATCATATACAAATTATCAAAAATCATGGTCAAACAACCTACCCAGATGAATGTTGTGGGCTAATTTTAGGTTATAAAAATAATGAAGATAAAATTGTAGTAGACATCATCCCCACAGAAAACGTCTGGAACACACAAAAAAGTAATTTTACAGAAACCTCAGAAGAATATAGCACCAGAAAAAGATATGCCATATCGCCCCAAGTCATGTTACAAACCCAAAAAGAAGCCAGAAACCGCAACTTAAATATTATTGGTATCTATCATTCCCATCCTGACTATCCACCTATTCCTTCCGAATGGGATAGAATATACGCTTGGACAGAATACTCTTATGTGATATTATCTTTACAAAAAGGTCAAGCTGGAGAACTGCAAAGCTGGACTCTTGACGACAAGCACCAGTTTCAGCCAGAAAAATTGCACAGATAAAGTTATCAACTTTGAGTTAACATTAATACTCTGAGATTCTGCATCTTCCTATTATGCTAAATCCTAATCTGGATGACATCCAGTTGACAAAAGACGACTACGAACGCTACTCTCGCCACTTAATATTACCAGAAGTGGGGCTAGAAGGACAAAAACGCCTCAAAGCCGCCAGTGTATTATGTATTGGTACAGGTGGACTAGGTTCACCATTGCTGTTATATCTAGCAGCAGCAGGTATAGGCTGCATTGGTATTGTTGATTTTGATGTGGTTGATTTTTCTAACTTGCAACGTCAAGTTATTCACAGTACATCCTGGGTAGGTAAACCCAAAATTGAATCCGCAAAAAACCGCATTCAGGAAATTAACCCCTATTGTCAGGTTGACTTATACGAAACTCGGTTAAGCTCAGAAAACGCCTTAGATATTATTCGTCCTTATGATGTTGTTGTAGATGGAACTGACAATTTCCCTACACGCTATCTAGTCAACGATGCTTGTGTACTCCTAGACAAACCTAACGTTTACGGTTCAATCTTCCGTTTTGAAGGACAAGCAACCGTATTTAACTACGAAGGTGGCCCTAACTATCGTGACTTATATCCCGAACCACCACCACCAGGAATGGTTCCTTCCTGTGCAGAAGGTGGTGTACTAGGAATTTTACCCGGAATCATTGGTGTTATCCAAGCCACAGAAACCGTTAAAATCATTATTGGCCAAGGTAACACCCTCAGTGGACGCTTGATGCTTTACAATGCTTTGGAGATGAAATTCCGAGAGTTGAAACTGCGTCCTAACCCCATCCGTCCAGTGATTGAAAAACTGATTGACTACGAAGAATTTTGTGGTATCCCCCAAGCAAAAGCAGCAGAAGCACAACAGCAGATGGAAATTCAAGAAATGACCGTCAAGGAATTAAAAGCATTACTAGATAGTGGTGCAAAAGACTTTGTACTGCTAGATGTACGCAACCCCCACGAGTACGAAATTGCCAAAATTCCTGGTTCTGTATTAGTACCTTTACCAGATATTGAAAATGGTGATGGTGTCGCTAAGATAAAAGAATTAGTCAACGGACACCGTTTAATTGCCCATTGTAAAATGGGTGGACGTTCTGCCAAAGCTCTTGCTATTCTCAAGGAGGCAGGTGTTGTGGGAACTAACGTCAAAGGTGGAATTAATGCTTGGAGTCAAGAAGTAGATGCTTCTGTGCCACAGTATTAATAACTTGCTGTGGGATGACTAATTTCCCTAGTAATCCTCAATTTCATCTACCAAATAAGATACTCGATTTTTTATTGGATTCGGGTATCTTATATTGCTGAAAATATAAATATCTATCTTGATTTTTGTATCTACTTGCCTATCTAATTTATACAAAAAAATTTTCAAAAAATCCCAAAATCGTACATTACTTATACTTTTTTTTAAGAGTTAAGATGTCTAAAGTTTGCATAAACTTCATGGAAAATTTAGCTATGGCAGAGTAGTTACTTGATAGGTGAGGAAATAGAGAGACTAAGCAGAAAAAATAACTCTAGAGTAGGGTGGCATTTACCGCAGATTATCGTACTCTATCAAGCAACAAGATACTTTTAATCTTGTTAATGCAAGTAATCAGGGATTGAGAGTAAACTAACTTTCAATAATAAAAGTAAGCATCTATCATCATAACCAATTGCCAAAACAATAATAGATTGCCCTATGGATACGCTTTACCCAACTAATTCCAAGATTCTGATTGTAGATGACGATTATACTGTCCGTAACCTCATTCAACGTTTCTTGAGTCGGAAATATCAAATAGAATCGGCTGCGGATGGTAAAACTGCTATAACATTGTTTGAGAAATTAAATCCTGATTTAGTAATTTTAGACTGGAATTTACCAGATGCAAACGGATATAAGCTTTGCCAAGAAATGCAAAGTCGGACTGGTGTTTTAGTCATGATTTTGACGAGTCGCAATGATGAAGCTGATAAAATTAAAGTCTTAGCCGCCGGTGCGGATGATTTTTTAACTAAACCATTTAGTCTAGCTGAGGTGGAAGTTAGGGTAGAAGCATTGTTAAGAAGAGTACGCTATATTCAACCTAGTCGTTCACAACGCTTAACTTTTAACCAATTAGCTATTAATTCAGACGCAAGAGAAGTAACACTTAATAACAAACCTTTAGCTTTAACTGCTTTGGAGTTTAATATTTTACATTTTCTCGCTACCCATCCTGGACAAGCATGGAGTCGCACCCAACTAATCCAAAAAATTTGGGGTTGTGATTATGTGGGAGATGGACGGGTTGTGGATGTGCATATTGGACAACTCCGTAAGAAAATGGAAGCTGATTCTAGTATGCCGGAGTTTATCAAAACGGTACGCGGTTATGGGTATAAGTTTGACCCGCCAGACAGCAGCAAGGTGTAAACACTGGAAAATATAATTTTTCCTCCCCTAAGCATTTATCAAAAACTTGCTTAAGTACGTTTAGTAATTAAATAATCATATTCAGGTGTAATTTGTGGTTATAGTGGGTGCTAGGTAGGTGATGAGAAATAATGTATCCCTGACAGAAGCCGTCGCCTATGGTTTTAGTTTAGGTGGAATTAGCCATTTACTTCAGTCAAGGATACATAAAACTCAGACACAACTTATACTTTTCAGGATAAATAATGAACTTTGAAGAAGGATTACAAATTTTAGATACCGCTGTTTTTAACAAACTCAATAAACACCTGAGTGATGTGCAAATAATTATTATCAAAGGATCGTGGCAAGGTTTGAATTATGATGAAATTGCGAGTAATGAAGGTTATACAGCCAAATATCTCCGTCAAGATGTAGGCTTCAAACTATGGAAACTACTTTCAGAAGCATTAGGAGAAGAAGTTAATAAAACTAATTTTCGTGCAGCAGTTGAACGTTCGCACCTTAAGAATAACAACATTCTACAAACAGAATTACATCCAGATATTTCTAATCCCATCAAAAATGAATTTTTACCAGAATACCCGAAAGGTTCAGTCCCTCTAAACTCTCTATTTTATATTCAACGCAACCTCATAGAAGAACGTTGTTATGACACAATTCTTCAGCCTGGTTCTTTGATTAGAATTAAAGCCCCAAGCCAAATGGGTAAAACATCCTTACTGGATAGAATTATTGCCCACTCAAATCAACAAAATTATCATACAGTCCGCCTCAATTTTTTGCAAGCAGAAACAACGATTTTTAGTAATTTAGATAAATTTTTGCGTTGGTTTTGTGCTTATGTAAGTCACAAATTAAAATTACCTCTTTTGTTAAATGAATCTTGGGATGAATATAGAGGTAGTATTATTAATTGTACCACATATTTTGAAGATCATATTTTAGATAACATTAATCATAATTTAGTTTTGGGATTAGATGAAGTAGATAGAGTTTTTCAATATCCTGAAATTCCTCAAGGTTTTTTTGCGATGTTACGGAGTTGGCATGAGGAAGCAAAAACTATAGAAATTTGGGAAAAATTGCGATTAGCTGTAGTCCATTCTACTGAAAATTATGGGTCATTGGATATCAATCAATCTCCCTTTAATGTCGGGTTAGTAGTCGAATTAACAGAATTTACAAAAGAACAAATAGAAATTTTAGCCCATTATCATCAACTAGACTATAATCCAAGCGAAATACAGCTATTAATGTCTCTCATCGGTGGACATCCATATCTAATTAGATTAGCACTTTATCATCTGGAAGTTGGAGAAATAACTTTAGAAACCTTATTACAAAATGCCCCAACAAATGCCGGAATTTATGAAGAACATTTACGGCACTTTTTACATACCTTTAAAGTCAATTCTCAGCTAACTCAGGCATTTATTCAGGTAGTTACAGCCACAGAACCAGTCAGTATAGAAACAATGCAATCATATCAACTATATAGCATGGGATTAGTAAAGAGAGTAGGCGATAAATTCTGACAGGAGGACAAGATAGCTAGAAGCTAGAGAGAGCAAGCTTCATAGCTCTTTGCCCTTTGATGTAATCCTTCAACCGATAGCGGCTAAATTGCATTAATTCTTCTATAGTTTTTTGGAACATTTGATGTACCC
>JBJTUF010000225.1:0-13455 GCA_046080565.1 Cuspidothrix sp.
CACCCGCACGGGAGTCACGACAAATGCCCTCACCGTCAACTACACCGTCGGCGGAACTGCCACAATAAGCACAGATTATACAGGAATTGCCACCGCAGGAACTACAAAAACCGTCACCTTTGCAACAGGGTCATCCACTGCTACGGTTACAGTTGACCCCACTGCTGACACCACAGTTGAAAGTAATGAAACTGTAGCCTTAACATTAGTAGCTGGTACAGGTTACACCGTTGGTACAACCACAGCCGTCACAGGTACTATCACCAATGATGATATAGCTTTACCCACCATCACCCTAGCGGTATCTCCTGGCAGTGTCACAGAAGACGGAACAGGAAATTTAATTTACACCTTTACCCGCACAGGTGACACCACCAACCCCCTGACCGTTAACTACGACATCGCAGGTACAGCAGACAGTACCGACTATACAGGTGCGACACCCGGAACAGGAAAAACCATCACCTTTGCGGCGGGTGCAACTACAGCAACCTTAACCATAGACCCCACAGCAGATACCACCGTTGAAACTGATGAAACTGTAGCGTTAACATTAGCTGCTGGTACTGGTTACACCGTTGGTACAACTACTGCGGTAACGGGAACTATTACTAACGATGATACTAGGGTGACGTTGGCAGTGAGTCCCAGTAGCGTCACTGAAGATGGAACAGCCAATCTAGTTTATACCTTCACCAGAACAGGTGTAACCACCAATGCCTTAACCGTTAACTATAGTATCGCTGGCACAGCAGATAGTACAGACTATACAGGAGCAACACCCGGAACAGGAAAAACCATCACCTTTGCTGCGGGTGCAACTACAGCAACCCTAATAATAGACCCCACCACAGATACTACGGTTGAAGCTAATGAAACTGTAGCGTTAACATTAGCTGCTGGCACAGGTTACACCGTTGGTACAACTACAGCCGTCACGGGAACTATTACAAATGATGATTTACCCAGTATTAACATCAGTGCCAATCAAATAATTGTTGAGGGCAATACCAACCCTCAAAATGTCACATACACTGTTACTCTTTCTAGCTCCAGTACCCAAATTATTACTGTCCAATATGTAACTGCTAACGGTACAGCCATAGCGGGTTCTGACTATACCAGCACTACTGGAACATTGACCTTTGCGGCTGGTGCTACTAGCCAAGTGATTAATATTCCCATTCTCAATGATTCTCTCAATGAAGCGGATGAGACCTTTACTCTCACCCTGACATCTCCCACCAATGCCAGTTTAGGAACTCAAACCACCGCTACCACAACCATTACTGATACCCTGACTGCTTCTGTTTCCACCACCCTACCAACTAACGTTGAAAACCTGACTTTGACAGGGACAACGGCTATCAATGCTACAGGTAATGCTGGTAATAATGTCCTTTCGGGTAATAGTGCCAATAATACTCTTAGTGGGTTAGCTGGTAATGATACTTATGTTTTTGTAGCTAATTCTGCTTTAGGAATAGATACGATTACAGAAGCTACCACCGAGGGAATTGATACTATTGATTTCACTGGTACTACTACCTCTGTGAATCTAAATTTAGGTGTTACCACTTCACAGACGGTTAATAGTAACCTGAAACTCATCTTGTCTGCTAACAACGTCATTGAAAATATTACAGGTGGCACAGGTAATGACCGTCTCATTGGTAACACACTAAATAATATCCTCAGTGGTGGTGAGGGCAATGACCAACTACAAGGGTTAGGAGGAGATGACAGTCTTTGGGGAGGAGCCGGTAATGATATTCTCAACGGTGGAATCGGTAATGATAGCTTCTGGGGAGGACTTGGTGATGATATTCTCACAGGTGGACTTGGTAATGATAAATATCTCTTCCAAAGCGATAGTGTCTTTGCTACCAGTTTAGGCGTTGATTACATTAGTGATTTTGAAGCGGGACTGGATCAGATTGTATTAAGTAAAACCACGTTTAATGCCATTACTAATCTTGCAGGACAGGCTTTAACTGATTTTGCAGTAGTTACTGATGATGAATTTGTAGACGCTATTAATGCTAGGATTGTCTTTAGTCAAGGTACGGGAAGTCTGTTTTATAACCAAGACGGTAATGTTTTGGGTGTAACAGCAGTATTTGAGTTTGCTCGTTTAGGTAATGCTGATATCACTCTCAGTGGTAGTGATTTTAATTTGATTGCTTAGTTTGTTGCTATAGCTATCCGATTGGATTTTTGGCAATAGACGTAAGGTGTGTTAGCGATAGCTAACACACCCTATAATGTTAAATTGGCTTAAAAGTAACTAATATCAGTTATTACCTATCTAATTAGGTTTAATATCTTTGCTATTTAAAATAAATGTAAAATGGGCTACATCTTATCATAAAACACCATAAATATTCATTTATCGTCTTTCTTATCGGCAAGTTGTGTTAATATAGGCTTAGAGATATAAATTCGGTACTACTGATATTGTGGTTCACAATAATTTCAGTATTTTCACAGTTTTATATTTCTGGATCAATGGATTTTTGGAGAATTTCATGTCAATTTACGTAGGGAACCTAGCCTACAGCGTCACACAAGATGACCTAACTAAAGTATTTGCTGAATATGGTTCTGTGAAACGAGTTCAGTTACCCACGGATAGGGAGACAGGACGTGTACGAGGCTTTGGTTTCGTAGAAATGGAATCAGATCAAGCAGAGGAAGCAGCTATTCAAGCTTTGGATGGTGCTGAATGGATGGGGCGTGTTATGAAAGTTAACAAAGCCCGACCACGGGAGGAAAAAGGCTCTCGTCCAGGAGGCGGTGGCTACTCTCAACGGTAAATTAAGCTTTTAACTAAAAGATGATAGCCTCAACAGTTCAGTAATGCGCTGGACTGTTTATTTTTGGTTTGTTTTGGAATATTTGCAAAGTTATAGGCAAGAGGTAAGAGGCAAGAGGGAAAAGACTTTGAGGAATTTTACATTTTGTAATATACCTCGATTTTTTCAAGCCGACTTACTTATTAAATTTTCAACTGTTGAATATAAAAAGATCAATGCAATTTTAGTGAAAAAGTATAGATAGAATGAACTTGTGTTAGCCCTAATGTCTAATCGCTAAAACCTATACATCTCATGGATTTTGCTAATTTTGCATCCCAGTTAAATGCTGGCACGATTTTACCAGAAGGAATTGTCATTCTCACCCTCTTAGGGGTGTTGATTGTGGATTTGATTTTGGGGCGGACATCTTCCCGTTGGATAGGATATCTAGCAATTGCTGGTTTAACGGTGGCGGTGATCGCTCTATATTTACAATGGGATGGAACTAATCCCATTGGCTTTGGTGGTAGCTTTAATGCTGATGATCTGAGTATTATCTTTCGCGGTATTATTGCCCTCTCAGCGATGGTGACAATATTAATGTCTATTCGCTATGTTGAACAAAGTGGTACTGCTTTAGCGGAATTTATTGCCATTTTGATGACTGCGACTTTGGGAGGAATGTTTTTGTCAGGTGCTAGTGAGTTGGTGATGATTTTCATCTCCCTAGAAACTTTGAGTATTTCCTCTTATTTGTTGACAGGTTATACAAAACGTGACCCTCGTTCCAATGAAGCAGCCTTGAAGTATCTGTTGATTGGTGCTTCTAGTACCGCCGTATTTCTCTATGGTGTGTCTTTGCTCTATGGTTTATCCGGTGGACAAACAGAACTTACTGCGATCGCTAACGGTATTAATACAGCAAATGTTAGTCAGTCACTAGGCTTAGTAATTGCTCTAGTTTTTGTTATTGCGGGTATCGGCTTCAAAATTTCTGCTGCACCTTTCCACCAATGGACACCTGACGTTTATGAAGGCGCTCCTACCCCAGTTATCGCCTTTTTATCCGTTGGTTCTAAAGCCGCAGGATTTGCCCTGGCTATCCGTCTATTACTCACTGTGTTCCCCATGGTGGCTGATGAGTGGAGATTTGTCTTCACTGCTCTGGCAGTCCTGAGTATGGTGTTGGGTAACGTTGTTGCTCTAGCCCAAACTAGCATGAAGCGGATGTTAGCTTATTCATCTATTGCCCAAGCTGGCTTTGTGATGATTGGCCTAATTGCCGGCACTGATGCTGGATATTCCAGTATGATTTTCTACTTACTGGTATACCTGTTTATGAACTTGTGTGGCTTTACCTGTGTAGTGTTATTCTCTCTACGCACAGGAACAGACCAAATCGCCGAATACTCTGGTTTGTACCAAAAAGATCCTCTGCTCACATTAGGTTTGAGTATCTCTCTCTTATCTTTGGGTGGTATTCCTCCACTAGCTGGGTTTTTTGGGAAAATTTACCTATTTTGGGCAGGTTGGCAAGCCGGTCTTTACTGGTTAGTTTTACTTGGTTTAATTACCAGCGTTATTTCTATCTATTACTACATTCGTGTAGTTAAGATGATGGTAGTTAAAGAACCTCAAGAAATGTCTGAGGTAGTGAAGAATTATCCGCCCATACGTTGGGATTTGCCAGGTCTAAGACCTTTACAAGTGGGGTTGATAGTAACTTTAATAGCTACTAGCATCTCTGGGATTTTATCCAATCCTTTGTTTAATTTGGCTAATAATTCTGTTACTAACACTCCTATGTTACAAGCAGCAAAAGTTGCAAATACAAAAGTGAGTGTGATTACAAATCAACTACCACAGGAATTTTAGGTGATTGGGGATTGGGGAAGAGGCAAGAGGTAAAAGGCAAGAGGGAACAGGAAAAAGAATAATATATTTCTCCTCAATTCCTCTGCTTCTCTGCGTTCCTCATCCCTACTCATTATTGTGTTTAATTGGTAAAGTAATCACAAATTCTGAACCCTTTCCTGGGGTTGAATTTACTTCAATATTACCTCCATGTTTCTCAATAATAATGTCTCTGACAATGGATAATCCTAGCCCTGTCCCTTCACCTACAGGTTTAGTAGTAAATAAGTGATCAAATATTTTTGCTTTGGTTGTATCTGACATCCCCACTCCATTATCTTTAATTTCAATCATTACAGAATTACCATCTTCACTCAGGCTAGTTTGAATATGTATTTGGTTAGGATTGGCTAAAATATTCTCTACTGTTCTGCCATGATTAGATTCATCAATAGCATCAATGGAGTTAGCCAATATATTCATAAATACTTGGTTTAATGGTCCACTAAAACATTCTATTAGTGGTAAATGGGCATAATTTCTAATTACTTGAATATCAGGACGAGTAGATGTAGCTTTTAAACGATGTTTAAGAATAATTAAGGTACTATTAATACAATCATGAATATTACAAAGAATTTCCTGATCAGTATCTCCTCTAGAAAATGTTCTTAAACTTGTAGTAATATCTCTAATTCTAGTTACTCCTTCTCGCATAGAAGCTAGTAAATTAGGTAAATCCTCACGAATAAAATCTAGATCAATATCGGATAGTTGTACTTGTAATTCTCCAACAGGTTGAGGATAGTAAGTTTGATATAAATCAATAACATGAATTAAATCTTGAATATACTCTATAGCAGGTTGCAAATTACCAGCGATAAATCCTAAAGGATTATTAATTTCATGAGCTACCCCTGCTACTAAATTACCCAAAGCAGACATTTTTTCTTTTTGTACCAATTGGGTTTGAGATATTTGTAATTCTTCTAATGCTTGGGTCAGTTGTGATGTTCTTTGGGCAACTCTCAGTTCTAGTGTTTTGGTTAAATTGCGTAATTGTAAATGGGTTTTGAGACGCGCTAATACTTCCTCACTTTGAAAAGGTTTAATAATATAATCTACCGCACCCAATTCTAAAGCCTTAACTTTACTATCTATATCGGCCATCCCAGTCATAAAAATTACTGGAATGTCACTAGTTATGGGGTTACTCTTCAATCTTTTACAAATTTCAAATCCATCTATACCTGGCATTACCAAATCTAAGAGAATTAAATCTGGTAGTTTAGATGCTACCTGTTTTAAGGCGCTTTCTCCATCACTAGCTATAGAAACATCAAACCCTGAATACCTCAATAAATCAGAGATATGTAACAAATTTGAATAGGTGTCATCTACTACTAAAATTAGACTATTTTTCTCTATAGTATTCATGCTTTTGATTCCGAGTTATACGGTAGTAAAACTCAAACTAACTTAATAAATACTAAAAAAATCTTGCCGTTTTTATCAGCCAAGTACAACTTAGCATTGCTCAATCCATATTCTGTTAGAGTGAGGATTGAAGACGGCAAGAATCATTACCTAGCACAAAACTACTTAATTTTCTGTTTAATGAAAGTCACAATTTGTTTAAGCTGTTTATTCAAGCTATCAATTTCTGCTTGCATTTTAGTAATTTTATCATTGAGAGCTTTGATTGCTGCCGAGGAATCTAATGTATTTACAGCAGGTTGAGCTTCAATAGGCTCTTGTTTATGAGCAGTTGGGGGTGGAGTTATATCTTTACGAATAAGTTTAGATTTAGCAATTGCTGACTTAATCGCCCCCATGAGTTGCTTTTGATCGAAGGGTTTACCCAAAAATTCAAAATATTCAAATGGTTCGGGTAGTTTTTCTGTTACTTCTTCCTTGCGTCCTGACATCACGACTAAAGGAATCTTCTGTAAGTCTGCTTGAGTTTGAATTTTTTGGTAGACTTCCCAACCACTCATTCTCGGTAATAGAAAATCTAGCATGATCAAGCTCACCTTTTCCTTACAAATCAGATTGTATCCTTCTAATCCGTCTTTAGCCTCAATCACCTCAAAATTACCAGGAGGTAACATTTCTCGTACTTTTACACGGACAACGGTAGTGTCGTCAATAACTAAAATTTTGTTACTTGCCACAACTGATTACTCTACTAAGAATTTTATGTTTAGATCGCTGATTGGCGATTGCTGTTAAGAATTCTCTCACTATATCTAAAATTTATGTAGATTGGGGAAGAGTATTTTTTAGCACAAATTTTAACAAAAAGAGGTCTTGCCTAAAACTAACTTATACTCAAGATGTTACCACTGTTCCCTGTTCCCTGTTCTCTTAGACTAAAAAACTCTGTATCTTAGGCTTGGGCGGAAATGCTATAGACTAAAAGACATAGAAAATACTCGATTTTAGCAGATTATAAATGATGGATGAAATGAGATTTCTGTTATTTAATCAATCATGATTTTTAATCATAACCTGATCTGGTAAATTAGCCGACATTGGCAATGGATGATTTCATGGATTGATATATAGTTCAGATGTATTATAAGACATGGGTTAAGATTTTGGAGTGGGTGGAAATATTGAAACTGTCAACTGAAGCAATAATGGCTGTGATAAGCAGTTATGAAAAATAAATTTCACATTGAGGAAAGGTGACACTTCGACAAGCTCAGTGCATCGCAGGTGAAAGACAAGAGATAGAGATATTTCTCCTGTTTTCCCAAATGTGTAATTAATTGTTCGTAAGAACTTACTACTCCTAATAATACCTGGTTATCAGGAATAATACTGTATCTAAAAATCAAGATTTTATGAATTCTTCACAACAAGTTGATATCAAGTCAGAGATTATGAATATGCCTAGCTGGTTGCGTCGCCCTATTGGCAAAGCCAGTGAAATCTCTATTGTCCAACGTATCATTAAGCAACGACAAATTCATACAATTTGCGAAGAGGGGCGTTGTCCTAATCGGGGTGAATGCTATGCTCAAAAAACAGCAACTTTTTTATTAATGGGTTCTGTTTGTACCCGTGCTTGTGCTTTTTGTCAAGTAGATAAAGGCCATGCTCCCATGATTTTGGATGAGGCAGAACCTCAAAAGGTGGCAGAATCAGTTCAGCTTTTAGGGCTACGGTATGTGGTGTTAACTTCTGTTGCCCGTGATGACTTGGCTGATGGGGGTGCGAGTCATTTTGTCAAAACTATGGAGACTATACGCTACCTTAACCCAGAAACGGAGATTGAAGTGCTGACACCAGATTTTTGCGGGCGTGGGGGTGTAGATAGTCAACGTCACAGTATAGAGTTGATTGTTAAGGCGCAACCAGCTTGTTTTAATCATAATGTGGAAACAGTACGTAGGTTAACTCCTCCCGTGCGCCGTGGTGCGAAATATGACCGTTCCTTAGCTGTATTAGCGACGGTGAAAGAATTTAATGATCAGATTCCTACTAAGTCAGGTGTGATGGTAGGACATGGAGAAACCATGGATGAATTAATACAGACTATGGCGGATTTGCGATCTGTAAAATGCGATCGCCTCACAATTGGTCAATATATGCGCCCTTCTTTAGATCATCTCCCCGTTCAAAAATATTGGACACCAGAGGAATTTACAGAACTCGGTAACATAGCCAAAGACATGGGTTTTAATCATGTTCGTTCCGGTCCCCTGGTGCGCAGTTCCTATCATGCTGGGGAGGAATGAGGGCAGGGGGAGCAGGGGAGGCAGGGGGGCAGGGGAGGCAGGGGGGCAGGGGGGCAGGGGAGTAGGAGAAGAATTATATTTTTCTTTCTTCCTTCTGAATTCCTGTCACCTGTCACCTGTCACCTGTCACCTCTTTCCTCCTTTACAAAAATATTTTTAAAGAATTTGCAAAATTGGGGCGTGAGTTTGCTATTTCTTAAAAAGTCACGCAATTAGGAGAATGAGTTATGACTGCTAAAAGCAAACCCGAAGCTAAACCTTCCTACGCTTTCCGTACTGCTTGGGCATTGCTACTGTTGGCTATTAACTTTTTAGTAGCAGCTTACTACTTCCATATCATTGAATAATCAGAAGTAGACTGGTGCTGCTTAAATCGTTCCTTTAAATAAACCCTTGGGGCGAATAAGCAGCACCAAAATCATGATTAGTAGGGCTACACCCTGTTTATACTGTGAACCCAGCCAAGGGGTACTAATTTCCTGGACAATACCAATAATAAAGGCAGCAGCGATCGCTCCATAAGGATTACCAATACCTCCTAAAATCACTGAAGCAAATAAGGGTAAAATCAAAAACCAGCCCATATTCGGTCGCACGGCTGTAATTAGCCCGTACATACTGCCACCTAAAGAAGTAAATGTCCCAGCAATTATCCAAGTCCAGAGAATTACTCGATCAACATTAATACCCGATACTCTAGCTAAATCTAAATCATCCGCTACTGCCCGCATTGCTTTGCCAATTTTAGTATTTTGCAGTAGATAGTGCAGCGATAAAATTGCTAAAATAGCTAATCCTAGTACCAATAATTGATTTTGGGGTATTTTTAATGTCCCAAATTCTAAAGCCGGGATCACAGGCAATTGATAGTTTTGATTTTTACCCCCCCAAATAAAAATAATCCCATTGCGAAGAAATAACGCCAACCCGATAGAGATAATGATTAATGTAGTTGAACTAACACGGATAGAACGCATTTTCGACCACAGCAACTTTTCCGCCAGTAACATTCCTCCCACCGTTCCCAACACAGCCACGATCATTGACACCCAAATATTGACACCCATACCATTAATCATGAGAGTCAAATAAGCTCCCAACGTCAAAAAATCACCGTGGGCAAAATTAGATAATCGTAAAATTCCATAGGTTAAAGTTAGTCCAACTGCTGCGAGGGCAATAATACTCCCCACAGCAATACCATTGATAATTAATTGACCAAACTGTTGTATATCCATAAATTATGAAGTTACTGTGAATTTATTGTAAAGTTAGGTAGTTCCTATTTAGGAAATGAGTAGTCAGTGATTGTATTCAATCATGTTTAGGATCTTCGTCACATTCAGCACTATTAGTAATGGGTTATATAAATTGCATTTGTAAGTTAATATACATAAATACTGTTTACATTTTTATTTGTGACCAGAATGTTTTTTCATCGGTCTAGTTGACCATGCAGCAGTCTCCCAGCTTACCAGAACGAAACTCACGCATAGACGGAAAGCCACTTTTGACAACAATAGAACATCTGCGGTATCAATTGTGGTTAGAAAGTAGCCTCAATCAATTACAGATTCGCCTTAAAGATTATCTCATTTCCCTGGCTACTACAACTGCCTCAGTAATAGCCACAGAATCTGATATTCTACAAATAATCGTTAACGAACTTTACAAAGCATTAAGTGATAGTCTGATTGGGTTTACCCAGTGTATCCTAGGTGTTGCCCTATTTGAGCCACAACAAACCATTGGTCAAATTTCTCATATCTCAAAT
This sequence comes from Cuspidothrix sp., assembly GCA_046080565.1. Lineage (GTDB taxonomy): Bacteria > Cyanobacteriota > Cyanobacteriia > Cyanobacteriales > Nostocaceae > Cuspidothrix. The sequence goes on from JBJTUF010000225.1 coordinate 10,173, forward strand.
TTATCATTCACTCCTAATATTGAGAGCATACCCCCCACAGGAAAGAAGCTAATTCTCAGATTGCATAAATCTATTCAGCTTAAAGATTTACAGCAAATGGAGACTCAGCAAAGTGCTTGGTATTTATTTGAGGATGCTCAGGGGAAAAAAGGATGGTTAATCATCAATAGTACCAATTTTCCCAAGGATTCTAAACTATTTAAAGATGCCTTTGCTCCTCTGAAACTGCAATTAATTACAAAAACTGTAGAACATTGTCGTGGTGCATTGGCAGAACTAGCAAAAATCCAATCTTCTCAAAAACATTATCAACAATTAGCTCAGTTTAATCAAGATTTAGAACGAACTAACCAGCTTAAAAATCAGTTTTTAGCTAATACCAGTCACGAAATTCGCACACCTCTAAGTTCAATCATTGGTTTTACTCATTTACTTTTAGCACAGGGTTATGAACCAGATAAAGCCCGTCGTCAAGAGTATTTACATATCATTCAATCTAGCGGTAAGCATTTACTAGGATTAATTAATGATATTTTGGATCTGTCAAAAATTGAAGCCAATCAATTAGAAGTACAATGGGAAATTGTGGATATTTCCACTTTGTGCTGTAATATTTTGGCATTGGTGAAAGAAAAAGCCGCCAATAAAGGTTTAAGACTACGTTTAGAAATAGAACCAGATATTAAAAATATTATTGCAGATCCTTTACGACTCAAGCAAATGCTCTTGAATTTGCTTTTTAATGCCATTAAATTTACAACTAACGGTACTGTAGGGTTAAAAGTTTCTAGCCAAGATGAATTTTTGCGGTTTACAATTTGGGATACTGGTACTGGTATCTCTGCTGAAGATCAGGCTCTCCTATTTCAACCCTATAGTCAAGTAGTTAACCCTGCTGTCAGTCGCAACAAAGGTACAGGTTTAGGCTTAGTAGTAACTCAAAAACTGGCAGAAATTCATGGAGGTTATTTAGAGTTAGAATCGGTAGTTAATCAAGGTTCTCGTTTTAGTATCCTACTACCTCTCAAACCCAGAGGCAAAGTTTTAGCACCTATAGAAACAACAGCAGAAAATGATTTAGAAACAGTAAGTCATCCTGGGAATAATCACAGTATGATTGACTCATCCTTAATTTTGTTAGTAGAAGATGATTTTGGCAATGGCGAACTAATCAGTATTTATTTAAGAAAATTGGGATATCAAGTAAACTGGGTACAAAATCAAAAAGAAATGTGGACTGTTCTTGAAGAAAGTAATCCCGTAATCATTCTTATAGATGTGAGTTTACCTGATGCCAATGGGTTAAATTTAGTACAGGAATTACGAGAACAGGAAAAATATCAACATATACCCATTATTGCCCAAACAGCAATGGCAATGAAAGGAAATCGAGAAACTTGTTTAGCGGCTGGGTTTAATGACTATATTTCTAAACCGATTGATTTACAACTTTTAGGTAGTATGGTGGGTAAGTATTTTTAGTTAAGAATGAGAGGATGTTTGAAAATATTTTCTAGTCACACAAATGCTTATCCCCCTCACTCACATCCGCACTATTTCTTAAATAATCTCCCAACCAAGCGCAACCCTGATTTACCATATCATCTAGGCTCAGATTCCACAGTTTAATCGTCTTGTCTCCACTAGCAGAAGCAATGGTTTGACCATCGGGGGAAAATGCTACACTATATACCCATTCTTGATGACCAGATAAAGTTTGCAGTAGTTTACCCTGTTGACTCCACAGTTTAATGGTGTTGTCTGCACTAGCAGAAGCAATGGTTTGACCATCGGGGGAAAATGCTACACTATTTACCCAATCTGGATGACCAGATAAGGTTTGCAGTAGTTTACCCTCCTTACTCCACAGTTTAATCGTCCTGTCAAAACTACTAGAAGCAATGGTTTGACCATCGGGGGAAAATGCTACACTCCATACCACACCTTGATGACCAGATAAAGTTTGCAGTAGTTTACCCTGTTGACTCCACAGTTTAATCGTCTTGTCTGCACTAGCAGAAGCAATGGTTTGACCATCGGGGGAAAATGCTACACTTCTTACCGCACTTTGATGACCAGATAAGCGATTTTTTTCTTTAAAATTTCTAATATCACTTGGCGAATCATCAAGAGATCGGCGTAACATTATTTTAGTAAATTGTTGTGTTTCCAAAGGTGTTTCCCGAAGATTTTGTTGCAGTTGTTTAGCTGCTTTTAATGCTTCTAATAAAGAATCAAGACTGTGGGGATTTAAGGCATAATAGGCATTAGCAGAATTACTCAAAGCTATTATTTCTTGATTTCTAGCTTTGTGTAAAGCTAATTTTAAATCTGCTAACAATTTATCTCTTTCCAGTTCAGCTTGTTGCAATCTGGTTAATAAAGATTGATCCATTTGTTGGCGAATTACTTCCACTAAATAATCATGCACTAATTGATATCTTTCTAGTGGTTTTTCTGGTAATAACATCACCAATCCTGATAACACAAAAATCTGTAAAACTAAGTCTAGTTTCTGTTCTTCCTGACCAATTTTCAATATGGTTAAAGATTCTGCTATTTCTAATTTGGTTTTGAGAGGACGGGTATTATCTTTTTCATTGATTAACAAAGATAAGACAAATCTAGCAACTTCTATATTTTCCTCACCACAAGCATTAATCACAACAGCTAAATAGTTATTAACTAATTTTTCTTTTCTAGCTTTTCCAGAACCTAATTGATTATATTGTGTTAAAGTAGTAATGCTTTCCGTTTGCAGTTGTGAACCAATAATCTGTAATTCTATAGGACGAATATCACCTAATTCTGTAGTTAAATCTCTGACTAATTCCGTAATTAATTCAGGTTCTAAATTAAAATCTGAACGGTGAGTTAAATTGGTAATTAAATCAGTAGTTACCTGTACTGACAAATTACCTAAATAATACAGAATATCTTTATTGAGAATGTCATTATTAATCGCATCCAAATTAAAATGACGAGTTCCCCTTAACAATAAATAAATATAATCTTCCCTAAGAGAAAAAATTATTTTCACATAAACAATTTTGAGACATTCAGCGATAAAACTAAAAAATTCATTAATTTCTGCTGGTGATTGATTCACAAAAAAGAACTCTTCAAACTGATCAAAAAATAACGGTTCATCAGTACATAGTATGCTAAACTAATATTTAAACTTCCAAGTAAGCAAGCATCTTAATCGGAAATTATCAAAATTTCTAAATCCATAAGCAGAACGTTTAATCAACTTGAGTTTGTTGTTAATACCCTCAACAAC
>JBJTUF010000226.1:0-10129 GCA_046080565.1 Cuspidothrix sp.
GGGGTACATCAAATGTTCCAAAAAACTATAGAAGAATTAATGCAATTTAGCCGCTATCGGTTGAAGGATTACATCAAAGGGCAAAGAGCTATGAAGCTTGCTCTCTCTAGCTTCTAGCTATCTTGTCCTCCTGTCAGAAAACATATCCATCTTGACTATCGTGATACATTTGGCTAAATTGCAGCAAATCAGTAATACTTTCCTGTGGTAAATCAACAAAATGGTAGGTATATTTTTGCACACAAATAAAGCTAATTGATATCATGACAAATATTTAAACAAATCATCTAAAACATGATTAGCACTAATAATGCCCCATCCACCAACCCAACTATCTCCTGCCACCGAATAAACCCGATTTTGTTGAACAGCTTGTAACCGCGACCAGAGGGTGAATTTGTAAACGATTCCTGCATTAAAAACTGTAGAATCAAAACTGCGATCGCCTCCTTGAATATTACGACGAGGGTTTTCTGCGGTAGTGTAATCATCTAAACTCACACCGATATTTACATAACGCAAACCACCGCTTAATTGCAGTTTTTCGCTAATTTCCCATTGCAATTGACCAAATACACCTAGTTCTCTAAAGTCGTATTCTGGGACAAAAGACCGCTCACCAATTTTGCGATAAACTAAATTACCGGATGCGTCAAATTCTACAGGATCAAAAATATTCAGTTTTTGAGAACTTTTTTCATTTTGATAGTCAACACCCCAAAGTAAACTCACTGTTTTATTAGAATTTAATGGTGTATCAACTTGCAATCTTCCTCCTAACTGTTCAGATTCCCCTTGTGATTGAGTAATTGCATCTAATCTTCTACCCCGGTTATCAGTAGGAAATCCACCACCAAAACCATAATTACGATAGTAACCTTGAGCTTGTAACTTGCTACCGAAAATATTGTCATTATTGTAATTTACGCTGAATAAAGTGTTTTTGATAAAACTACTATCCTCAGCCCCAATTATATTTATACCCTCTGGGTTTCTCAAAGCGCGAGATTTTTGGATTCCGGGGATATCATCAACCGCTTCATCAGACACAAAATCCGTATCTTGTTTTTGATCAAAATGATTAAAGGTAAATTGTAGGCGTTGTCCTGGTGATAATTCCACTCCTACTTTTGCTAAGGCATTGATTTTTCTACTATCTTCATCACCGGAAAAGTTGGCAATGCGATCGCCTTCTGCATCATAAAAACCGGCAGTTGTGGTTAAAGAAAAACCCACAGTATAATCAAATTTTCCTTCTGTACCCGTAATTTGATGGGAAAGATTATAACCAAAACTATCTTCGGAACGAGTTAAGGATGTGTCCAAACCAATATTTGTTGTAGAAATAATTCCTTGACTACTTGGTTTTTTAGTAATAATGTTGACGACACCACCAGTAGCTTGACCACCATAAATGGCATTGGGTCCACGAACAACTTCAATTCGTTCAATGACACTCGGATCAATGGTTGTCAATTCGCGGGAATAGATTGTAAATTACTATTTTGAGGAACACCGTCAATCAAAACCGAAATATCCCGACCCCGCAAACTTTGTCCAAAGGTATTAGTTCGATTAGTTGGTGAACAAAAACCAGGTACAGTTTGTGCCAACAGATCACTTAAATTATTGGTTATAAGTCTTGACGTAAGTTGCTAGTTATAAATATTCAGGTTTATTTCTCGATTAGATCCCCCCTTACCCTGACTTCTTAAAGAAGTCGGGGATTTTATTGTTAAGAACGAGAATCTTGGGGTAAAATCATTTCCCGAATGGCTGTAGCTGTGGCTGGGGCGAGTAAAACTCCGTTGCGATAGTGTCCGGTAGCTAGGAGGACATTCGTAAAACCCGGTAGTTTATCAATGACTGGTGCTGGTCTACCTTCGGGACGGGGACGTAACCCTGACCAAGTGCGGAGAACCTTCGCCGCGGCTAAATCTGGGGTAAAGGCGATCGCCTGTTGTCTGACAAACTCTAATAATTCTTGATTTGGGGATACGATATCTTCATCATTGGGAAATTCTACTGTTGCACCAACCCAATAATCACCATTTCCCATGGGGACAATATGTACATCATTACCAGTAATGACCGGTTGAAATTTAGGATTTCCTAAAGCACGTCCTAAACTTAGATATAAAGCTTGTCCCAACACCGGACGGATGTTTACTCTCTGATGTAATTTGGTAGTTAAGGCTGTTGAACCTAGGCCAGCAGAGAGGATAAACCAATCAGCGTTCACTTTGCCTTCTGTAGTTTCAATAAAATTACATTTGTGTGCTTCTCCCAATGCTTTTTTGATGTGTAAAGGTGCTTGGGGCGGTGGAGGTGGAGTTTCTGTTCCCGTCACAGATACACCAAATCTAAAATTAACACCATTACGTTGGGCTGCATCTACTAAAGCCAAAGTTAAGGCAGTAGCATTTAGTTGTAAGTCTTGGGGAGAATAGACAGCGCCAATAATTTGCGGGTGGGTAACTTGCGGACAATATTTCTGGAGTAGTTCTTGATCCCAAACTTGTAGTTGCCAGCCTTGAGATTGACGAATTTCTCTTAATTGTTCCCATTCTGAGAGGACTTCTACGCCACTTTCTAAAGGACGGTCTAGGTTTTCTGATAATAGCATGACGATTCCTTGACGGTTACAAGGGATTTTTCGTCCTGTAATCCTTTCCAATTCAGGAATCAATGTTGTGTAGCGTTGAATGCTACTTTGTCGAATTCGCCAGGCATTACCCTTAGTTTTATGGCTAATGATGCCCATTAAGACACCGAGGGCAGCACTGGTAGAACCTTGTGCGGGTTGTTTTTGCTCAAAAACAGTGATGTTTAAACCTTTAACTTGGCTGAGTTCATAGGCGATCGCCGCCCCAACCACACCACAACCGATAATTACTACATTCATGGTTTTTTTAGGAGTCAGGGGTGAAGAATGAAGAGTCTTTTTCTCCACCCTATCACCCCATCAGCCTAGCATTTTGTGATTCAAGAGTCGAAAGGTTCGGGAGCAGGGGAGCAGGGGAGCAGGGGAGGCAGGGGAGGCAGGGGAGGATATTAATCTTTGTATCACCTCTTGCCTCTTGCCTCTTGCCTCCTGCCTCCTGCCTTCTGCCTCCTGCCTCTTCCTTTAACTACTCTTTTTGTGGAACTAGCTGTAAGAACTTGTCAATATCTGCAAAAGCTTCTTTGTATTTAGTGAAAGCCAGACTGGTGTTACCGGCTGAAGCAGCTTGATCTATTCTTACTAGGTCTTGGAGTAAATCTTTGCTGATTTCTCTTGCTTTACCTTGATTTTGTGGTGCTAGGTTAGGAATAATGTAAGTCATATTTAACCTAGCTTCTGTGATTGGGCCGTGAATAAAATTACCCACTTTGATCCATTCACCTTTTTGAATTAGGTTTTCTAGTTCGGTGCTGCGATCGCGCACGATCTCAATTCCGGGAACATATTCCTGAATTTTGGCAACTTCCGCTGCTGTGTAAGATGGTGGTACAGTAGCAACATTGGGACTACCACAACTAATCAAAAATGTTGCTAATAATACAAAAATCAGTGACAAAATAGAACGTTGACGCACCATAAATGGAAATTAATTTTTTGTTTGTTTACAGATTAACAGTGTTATTTTAGATCGCTATGTAATGAATCGTTAGAGTTAAATCAGGTTTTTGGTGTTTTTCTCTTCCCACAGACCAACCGAATATAGGAGTATTGTTGAGTGAACGCAGCCGAACAAGCCACAAACCTAGAATTTGCCAGCAAAATTGCTACGGTAGTCAATCTATTTAAATACCAATTTCCTGATGTCAAATCCGATCTTAAACCTTGGCACAATGACCCAGAAACCAGAGAATTAGTAGATCCTGATTCCATAGATATTGGGTTTCACTTTCCCGGCGTGAGCAAATCTTGGCGCTGTCGGAGTATTTTAATTCAAATCCGATTTTATCAAGATCCCATCACTCATGACCGTCGCGCCATTGGTGTAGAAGCCGCAGGGTTTGATCATCGTGGGGAAGTTTGGCGACTTTCTACCGTGGAAACCTGGAGTTTTGTCGGTGACTCTGTACCCTCTAGTGAGGTTGGAGAAAAGCTTAAACAAGTTTGTCGGCAAATTTTAGAGGTATTTAATCACCCGAGTCAGTAAAAATAATTAGTGTTTATGGTCATCTAAAGCCCATTCCCACCTTTGCTTTAAATCATTACAGTGACTAGGAGGTAAAACTCCATCATGTTGAAGTCTCCCAACCACAATTCCTGGTGCAATACCAATGTCATTTGCAAACTGAATAATATTAGCTTTGCTAATTTGTGGGATTGATGTCAAAAATCGTTGCAAATCTCCAGGAGGAATGAGTATATCCCCAGAGAATTTGTTAGCTTCTTTCTCTTTTTCTTGATCCTCAACAGAAACAACACCTGTTCCCTCCAGAAAGAAATCACGCTTACCATGCAGTAAAATATGACCTGCTTCGTGGAAGAATGTAAACCACAAATGGTCATCAGTTTTATACCGCAAACTCAGTTGAATAAGGGCTTTATCAGCATTCAACCAATGAGTTGCTCCACAAGTTTGCGTTTTCGGAAGTTCTGGCACAAAAACCACAGCCACACCAACTTCCGCGCACAACTGTACCAGTTTTGCTTGGAATATTTCTGGTAGTTCCACAGTTAAAGCACGAATTTTTCTCAATGCCTCCCTAAAATTGTTTGCATTGTAGGGAGCGCAAGTAATTTTAGATGCTTCAATTTCTCCTCGACGTAACCAAGCAGATATAGCTCCAGGGTCGCTTTGAAATGCTTGCGATTTACGAAACTCTGTATGATGATTCAACCACATACCCTCCCATTGTTCAGGAGAGGCGACGGCGAAAAAATTTAGTACTTCCCGCAATTGCTCTACTTTATCGCTATACTGGCGAATCCAGCCAGATTTAATCATAGCTGTGACAGGAATTTCTTTCAGCCAGGGTACTTGTTTGGCTAAACGCTTTTTTTCTTCCTGTTGTGCTAAAAATTCCCGGTAACGTCGTTCGTGATTATTCCAAAAACTAGCTGGAATATTGAATATCAATTCTAGTTGTAATGCTGTTTCTGGGGTAATCGCTGCTTTACCCTTAATAATTTCATTAATTGTTTTTTTTGGTCTTCCTGTCCGTTCCGCTAATTCTGCTTGGGTCATACCCCTATCTTCTAGCACTTCTAACAGGGTATCCCCTGGAGCAGAAACATAATCTGGATTGTACCGATTTTGGATCTTACTTTCCATGATAATTCTCCACGCCGATTATTCTCACGGCAGTTACTTGATTCCAGTCGAGACCACCATCTGATTTGGTGGGAATTGGTTCATCTGCTGGTTCAAAGATTAGTCTGTATGGATGATCCAAATCAAGCGCTAATTGAGCTGCTCTATCATGAAGCAATTCATGGCAACGTCCAGGGAGATTTCGCATATCTTCAAGCACGTTGGCATAGTAACGCAAATGATCTAGACGTTTTCGGATACGTTTGGCTCTATCTGCACCATGATTTTTGACTAAAAGGCGTTGGTTATTGCACTCTTCTTCAAATTTACTATTCTCGAATACAATATCCATTATACCAATTTTTCATAAATATTGTTAACCCTAAAGGTTAAATATATTTTAGACTCTAAATCCAAAAATGACAGAAATTGCCCAGAAAAGAGGTTCTAATTCCTACATTCTAGAACCTATGTACTAAATCACAATCAAGCTCAAGATTACTCATTATCAGTTTTACAACTACCATCTACACAGTATGCTGATTGATAGGTTTGATCACGCTTACCAAACAAGGCGTAACGGTTATCGCGGATTTGTTCATAAAACCTATCTCCAGCCCATTTCATCCCCGGTAACGCCCGATAAGCCTCTACAAATAGGCTTCCTAGTGGTAATAGTCGCCCAATTTCCTCGGCCGCATTACTACCTTGCCAACGTTTCTGGGTCGCATTAGCATCAATTAATATCATCCCCTGTTGACAATCAGTAGAAGTAATTCCCCATTGGGATAATGTCTGTTCATCTTGCATGGAAACGTAGCGAAATAGCTTTCCCTGGTCTAAAGTTTCTAGCAACTGTACTAAAGTTACACAAAGATTACAGTTACCATCATAGATGACATAGTAATTCATAACAGTATGAGTCATAGTATCCTTTTAGTAAGTATGTGACTTTTGAGTGCGTACTTGTGAATTTATCTGTAACCACCTTACTATATAAACAGTTAAAAAAATACTTCTGTCTGGTCAATTTTCCAGACCAACTAACTATTAAATAGGACGATGAAATCATGGCTCAAAATACAATTAATTATGTAATTCATGATGGTAATGCCCGTGGTCATAATCACATTGATTGGCTTAATAGTTATCATACATTTTCCTTTGGTAGTTTTTATGATCCCAAACGGATGGGATTTCGTTCCTTGTGAGTAATTAATGATGATCGCATTGCTGCTGGTGCAGGATTTCCCACCCATGGACATAAAGATATGGAAATTCTCACTTATGTTTTATCGGGTGCAGTAGAACATAAAGATAGTTTAGGCACAGGTTCGGTAATTCTTCCTGGTGAAGCACAAGTGATGAGTGGAGGAACTGGGATTATGCACAGTGAATTTAATCCTTCTCAAACTGAAGAATTGCATTTATTACAAATCTGGATTTTACCCAATCAGCAAGGATTAAAACCTAGATATGAACAAAAATCTTTTCCTATGGAAGAGAAGCAAGGAAAACTGCGTTTAATTGCTTCCAAAGATGGACAAGAGGGATCTGTAACTATTCATCAAGATGTCTTTTTGTATGCAGGAATTTTAAGACAAGGTGATGTGGTTAATTATCATGTTCCAAATCATCGTTATGCTTGGTTACAAATAGCTAAAGGTGAAGTAATTTTCAATAATCACCAATTGAAAGCTGGAGATGGTGTAGAAATTACAGGAGAAGAGAAATTAACTATTAGTAGTAATTCTAGTGCAGAAATATTACTTTTTGATTTGGGTTAACCTACCCACTAACATTTTAATTTTTGCATCTACTTTTGGAGATTTGAGCAATGAGCAATATCAATCTTTTCACACCATTTCAATTAGGAAATTATACCCTTCCCAATCGGATTATTATGGCACCGATGACTCGTTTACGAGCACTTGATAATATCCCTAATTCCTTAATGGCAACTTATTATGCTCAACGTGCTAGTGCTGGGTTAATTATCACAGAATGTACGATGGTTTCACCATTGAGCTTAGGATACTTAAATTGTCCGGGTATTTACACAGAAGAACAGATTGCTGGATGGCGGTTAATAACTGATGCCGTTCATGCAGTAGGTGGAAGAATCTTTATCCAATTATGGCATTGTGGTAGGGTTTCTCACCCATCTTTCTTAGGTGGTAAATTGCCGGTTGCTCCCAGTGCGATCGCCGGAATTGGTTCTCTACACTCATCTATTGGTAAAGTATCTTTAGAAACACCCAGAGCTTTAGAAACTGAGGAAATTCCGAGAATTGTGGCTGAATTTGAACAAGCTGCAAAAAATGCCTTGGAAGCTGGTTTTGATGGCATAGAATTGCATGGTGCGTTTGGTTATTTAATTGACCAATTTTTACAAGACGGTTCTAATCAACGCACGGATGAATATGGTGGTTCAATTGAAAATCGCAGTCGTTTTCTTTTAGAAGTAGTCACTGCTGTGACTAATATTTGGGGTGATAATCGTGTAGGTATTAAACTTTCACCTAGTAATACATTTTATGGGATAGAAGACTCAAATACTCAAGCAACATTTAGCTATGTAATTAATGCACTTAACTCCTTTAATTTGGCTTATTTGCACCTTATGGAGCCAAATGAAGTGGACTTATCAACTCGTGATGTTATGAAAAACCTCACCCCTTACTTCCGCCAGATATTTAAAGGTACTTTGATGACTAATGGTGGTTATGATCGCATCACAGGTAATCAGGTAATTAGTAGTAATAACGCTGATTTAGTATCTTTTGACAAACCATTTATATCTAATCCCGATTTACCAAAACGTTTAGAAATTAACGCCCCCTTAAATCAATTAGATCCAAAAACTATGTATGCAACTGATTCTCAAGGATACACAGATTACCCCAGTTTATAATTTTCTCCCAGTTACAAACAAATCATACCACTAAAAACAAGTACAAAACAGTTTCATAATTATCCTGAAATAGCTAAAACAAATGGATAATTTAAAAAGAGCTAATTATAATTTAAATATCAGCTCATTTAACCGAAATTTAAAGTTTGTACTATATCATAGACCAATACATCATAGGGTTCAAAAATTATGGATTTGTCCAATTTTACTACATTACAAAACTTAGAATCTGCCTTTGGTGGTGAATCAATGGCAAATCGCAAATACCTATTTTTTGCAGCAGTAGCACGTAAACTAGGTTTTTCTGATTTAGCAAAACTTTTTAAAGAAACAGCAGATCAAGAAACTGAACACGCTTTTGCACATTTCGAGTTATTACATCCAGAACTTGTAGTTAAAGATGCAGCAGTTTTAACTGATGAACAAAAACGGGAAATTATCTCTCGGTGTTTATCTTTAGCTATAGAAGGCGAAACTTATGAATACACTACAATGTATCCTGAATTTGCTGCTGCTGCTGCCAATGATCGAGATAATCCCGCAGCCGAAGAATTTCTTAAACAAGCTCAGGAATCTAACGATCACGCTAACACATTTCGCGCTGCCGCTCACCGTTTTGGCTTGCTAAAATTTATCGAAAATTATCACGCAGATCGCTATACTGAAGCACTAGAAGTATTAAATGGTGGAGAACCAGTAACCAGAGTTGTGAGTGAAGATCCCCAAACTCAAAAATGGATTTGTAGACAATGCAGTATGATTTATGATCCTGTAACTGGTGATCCAGATTCGGGAATTGCACCAGGTACACCTTTTGCAGATATTCCTGATGATTGGTCTTGTCCTATTTGTGGTGCAACCAAAAAGACTTTTAAACCGCTTGAGGAAAAAGTTGCTGCTTAATAAAACAGGACTTATACCAATTTTGTATGAAGATGGACAAAACAATACCCTCCTGTAGTCCGCTCTTGCAAGGAGGGATGGCAACGCCGAGGGTAATAAACATAAGCAGCTTCACATAAAATTGGTATTACATAACTGTAACATTGGTAGGGTGCGTCAGATATAAACAATCTATTTATTGGTATAATTTATGCCGTCTGACGCACTCTAGAACGGATTTTTGGTGTGATACTTGTCTAAGTTCTATAAAAGTTAATTTTAGTTAAAAATAAATTGTTTAACTCCAATCCCTTTCCTTGATAATGTATAAAATATGAAAGGGGATTTTCGGAGTTAAATTGAGTATGGCGGGAAAACTCAGCAAAATATACAGATTAGAAGAATATTCTTTACTAAATATACTGTATCATTCTGTTGCTCCGATGATGGCCTTATGCTTTAGTTTGTTTGGTGAGTGGGTATCGGCTTGTTTTTCCTTATTTGCCAGTATCTTAATTAGTCTTTTAATTTTAGATATTGATAATTGCCATGAAGTGCTAACTTGTGATTTTAATTCTGCACTGCGGCGCATTACCTTACGACAACGGAATTTATTTTCTCATGGAGTGCTGGAATTATCGCTTGATGAAATTGAAACTGTGGAGATAAAATCTCGTAACTCCTCCTTGAATATTAAAGGTAAATTCGGCAAAAACGTACAAATTGATAATCAGTTTTATTGGCTAGTAATCAATTTAAATTCTGGTAAATCTCATCGCTTAACTTATTATGAAACCACACTGTTTAGCTCTAAAAAGCAAATAGTTGATTATATTATTTTTTTGAAAGAAAATTAATTGTATTTAATCCATGGGATATAGCCCTTTTCCTCCGAGTGAGGTACAAGCCGCAATAATTGAACGCAAATTGACTTAGATAAACGCACAGGGTTAGCGCATCTCAAGCCCTATTGACAGGGGAATTACAGTAGAGGAGAATAGTTTGCGATGGATGCTGCTAACACAGAAATCATGTATTGATCATTCATCGCAGCTCGTCTTGACTTTTGTCGAATACTACGACG
>JBJTUF010000227.1:0-5788 GCA_046080565.1 Cuspidothrix sp.
CGTCGTAGTATTCGACAAAAGTCAAGACGAGCTGCGATGAATGATCAATACATGATTTCTGTGTTAGCAGCATCCATCGCAAACTATTCTCCTCTACTGTAATTCCCCTGTCAATAGGGCTTGAGATGCGCTAACCCTGATCTTCAACCCCCTTGTCACTCGTTAAGATAGGTAATAGGCAAGAGGCAAGAAAAAAGCAACTGGCAAGGGAAAATATTTTTTCCCCAATTACCAATTACCACTTACCAATGTTTATTTCTTTGGTGTTAAATCAGGTAAAGTAGATTTTCCAAATGTGGGAGTATTACCAGAAGTTTCCTCTACAGGGGTAGTATTGGCGGGGGCTTGTTCTACAGGGGTAGTATTGGCGGGGGCTTGTTCTACTGGTGGAGTAGTAATTGCTGTTGCGCTACCTGGGGGATTGACTGGGGATTTTTTAGGTGCTAAAGCTTGGGCAACTTGCTGTATTAGTTGTTCGGTTTTGGCAAGTTGCTCGGTATTTCCTTGGGTTGTATACTGTCTGCGAGCGAGTCCCAAGGCTTGAGCCGATTCTTTGAATGCACCTTGATTATATAAAGTTACGCCTAAGTTATAGTAAGCTAGGGCGTTTTTGGGATTTTGGCGAATTGCTTCTTTGTAAACAGTAATTGCTTCGTTAATTTTGCCCTGAATAACTAAAAGACTGCCTAAATTATTGTAAGCTACTGTATTTTCTGGATCTATTTTCAATACTTCCCGATAGGCAGAAATGGCGGGGTCTATTTGTCCTTCTTGTTGTTGAACAATTGCTAAATTAAAGTAAGCGTTTTTATGATTTCTATCTAAATTAATTGCTTGTTGATAAGCGGCGATCGCATCTTGACGTTGTTCTTGTTCATAAAACAAAACCCCCAAATTATAATGGGCATTAGCTAAAGTTGGTGTGACTACCAAAGCTTGGCGGTAAGCGGTAATTGCTGCTTCTTTTTGTCCTTGTCTTTGTAAAGCTACGCCCAAATTATAATAAGCTTCTCCTAAATTGGGATTTAATCTAATTGCTTCTCCATATTCTTGGATGGCTAAATCTAGGCGATTTTGTTCTAAGAGAATATTACCTAAATAATTCCGTGCTATGCCAATATTAGGATCTCTGTCTAAGGCTTTACGAAAAGCCATTTCCGAATCCTGAAAATCTTTACGGTTATAGAAGGTTACTCCCTGTTGAAAAGCCATCGCTGCATCCAAATCTTGAGAAACCACTTCTTGGGCTAACAATTTACTCCCTGAAGAATGAATAATTGCTGGTAAAGTCAAGATTAAAAAAGCTGATGAAATAGATAGCACTCCCATTAATATCTGTCCAGGGGCAGATTTAGCTCCGTTTAAATACGGATATTTATAATGATTTTGATACATGGATTGCAACCCTTGAGTTATACTGATCTAATCAAAATTAGATAATCTATAACTACATCAAAAATTTATAATTGACAATTGCAAAATTCATAATTTAATACTTTTCCCTTCGGGTAGGATCACCATGGCATCACCGAAGGAATAAAAGCGATATTGAGAGGCGATCGCTTCTTGGTAAATATCCAGCAATCTGATCCTACCAATTAAGGCACTAACTAGCATCAATAGGCTAGAACGAGGTAAATGGAAATTGGTAATTAAACCCTCAACAACCCGCCATTTATATCCTGGATAAATAAACAAATTGGTCTTCCCCACAAAAGGCTGTAAATCGCCCGATTGTGCCGCACCTTCTAAGGCTCTCACCACTGTTGTTCCCACGGCAATAATGCGCCCCCCAGCCGCCTGAGTAGCCCGAATTTGCTCAACGGTATCACTAGGAACTTCTATCCATTCTTCGTGCATGGCATGGGTAGTAACATCTTCTACTTCCACCGGACGGAAAGTACCAACACCGACATGAAGGGTAATAAAAGCTTGATTAATGCCACAATGACGTAATTTTTCTAATAATTCTGGTGTAAAGTGTAATCCTGCCGTTGGGGCTGCGATCGCTCCCTGTTCCTGAGCATACACCGTTTGATATTGTTCATCTGCCGCACTAGAAGCGGTAATATAAGGAGGGAGAGGAATTTGCCCAAATTCTGCCAATACCTGCACCAAAGGAACATCCTCTGGTAAATCAAACTCTAGTAACCGCCCTCCAGTTTCAGGATCAGACTCCATCACAGTCGCTTTTAATATCTTCTGGCTATTGGGTACTGAGGAAGTAAAAATAATTTCACTACCAATTTTAAACCGCTTCCCAGGTTTTACCAAAGCCAACCAACAATTATGCCGTCGTTCCTCTAACAGTAATACTTCCACATCTGCCCCAGTAGATTTAGCTCCATACAACCGAGCCGGAATCACTTTAGTATTATTCATCACTAATAAATCTCCTGGGTGCAATAATTCCGGTAAATCACGGAAAATACGATGGAGAGGTGACACACTGATACCAGTTTCGGGAGAATTGACCACCAATAACCGAGAACTATCTCTAGGAACTGCGGGATTTTGAGCAATTAGCCCTGGTGGCAATTCGTAATCATAACCAGATAATGAACGATCTAAATCCATAATATTTCTATAGGTTGACTGTTGACGATTGTACGGGCGAACGGCCGTTCGCCCCTGCTCCCCTGCCCCTCCGCTCCCCTGCCCAAATTGGGTAGACCTCCCCATAGAAAGACGGGTGCTTTTACCCTACCAGAACACTACTCTATTCACGATGATAGAGATGTAGAACTAGCTTTGATCCCAAAAGACGATGGAATACTTATACTATCTAGCAAATGCCAGTCTCACCTTGAGAATTGTCCAACACTTACACAGTAGACCGCAACTTCCCCTTTCCTTTATTACCGTAATTCATCAAATTGATGGCTGGGTAGTAAGGATTAAATTTACAAAAGCAGTTTCCGAACAAGAAGATGGTGATTTTCGCGCTTTTCTAAATGAATTAGGAATTAGCTATCAACCACCAATGCGAGTACAAATGGCTTTTTGGAGTTTAGAAGCAGGACAAGTACCTGTAGACGTAATGCGTCGTTATCAAGTAGCAATTGTTTCTCATGGTAATCCTGAAAAAGAGGAAATTGAAGCATTTAGACAGCAGTTTGTCCGAGGTTTAGGTTATTGTCCCGAAACTCTGGCTTAAACAATTAAATATTATTCACGTAGCCTGACGAAGTGACACAATAATTCTCCTTTCATGTTTATTAGAGATGAAAAGCTGCCTCAATGTATTGTTGCAGCTTAAAGTCATATCCAGATATAGATAAACGATATAAAAAATTTTCGCTGATGATTTTTGGGCTTTGTTTTGTATAGTGAACAAGTGCCACATCAAAGCGACAAGTATGATCAGCTTTTTCGGGATATTCAGCTAAAAATATTTCTGCTGTTTGCCAGAGTTTAGCTTGTTTTTGGGGAGTGATAGCATTTTTTCCCCCTGCATCCCAATTACCAGAACTGCGGGTTTTGACTTCTACAAATGCCAGTGTTGTCTGTTGATATTCGGCAATAATATCAATTTCGCCCCAACGACACCAAAAGCGCCGATGTAAAATTTCCCAGCCTGTAGATTGTAACCATTTGGCTACTAGGTCTTCACCTATGTTACCAATATCTGCATAATTAAATGGAGAAGGATTAGCCATTTATTCACAATACCATGAATACTCAAAATCGTAATTGCACAAGCATACTCAGTTTATTACTTTGGGCAATCATTACCATTACAACTTTATTAGGTTTTGTTCCTGCTGCTGTGGCGCTGGAATATAACAAAGAAATTTTGGTGGAAGCTGATTTTTCAGGACGTGATTTAACAGACTCCAGTTTTAGTAAAGCTAATCTTCGCTATAGTAATTTTAGTAACTCTAATTTAAGTGGTGTTAGCTTCTTCGCCGCGAATCTCGAATCAGCGAATTTACGAGGTGCTAACTTAACTAATGCTACATTAGATTCAGCCCGTTTGATTAAAGCCGATTTAACCAACGCTATTTTAGAAGGAGCATTTGCTGCTAACGCCAGATTTGATGGTGCTATAGTTGACGGAACAGATTTTACCGATGTACTACTGCGTCGGGATGAACAAAATAAACTATGTAAATTGGCTACAGGAACAAATCCCGTTACAGGAAGAGATACCAAAGCAACTTTATTTTGTCCTTAAGGGGTCTCATCTTTAATATTCAGATCCCTGACTTGTTTGAGAAGTTGGGGATCTATCTCCCCAGGAATCCAATTATACTGGAGACAAGAGTAGATGCTAAAGCTAGGAAAAATTTGCCTAAAACTATTTAAAGCCAAGCTATCAAGATATATAGTTGGCTGGGTATTTACTAGCATTGTTGTGATTGAAATTGCTATTTTAATTCCCTCTTATTTTCGCCGAGAAGATGAATTACTTGCTAATTTAGAAAATGTTCCTAATGAAGTTTTTTCTTCTGTGATTTATAGCATTCAACAGGGTGCAAATTCTCAGAAAATTTTCAATACAATTAGTCAGAAAATAAAATCTGATTCTGTGATTTTAGGTGGAGCAATTTACAAAGCTAATGGTGATTTAATCGGGACATTTGGCGAAAAACCAACTATTACTTCTACTGACTTGGGGACAGCGAAAATAATCCGGGTAAAAAGCCAAAATGGTACAAGATATGATGTAGCTTGGTCTAAGGCGATGTTAGCTGGAAGATATATATTAATTATTCGTCATAATTCTACTGCTGTACAAGAGGAATTATTTGCCTTTTCTTGGCGCATAGCAGGTTTGATATTAATTATTTCAATTTTTGTGACTCTGACGACGATGCTCACTTTGGGAGTAACCGTAATTAGACCAATTTTACAATTGCGTGATGATTTGATAATGGCAGGAGAAGCTATTAGTAATGATGGTGATGATCCAATTTTTTCCACTATGTCCAAACAACGCCATGGAGAAATAGGGGAAGTGATATTAGCATTTTATCAAATGTTTGCTAGGGTCAGGCAAGAAATCCGCGATCGCCAACAAGTAGAAATTTGTCTACGTCATGAACAAGAAAAATCTGAACGCTTACTATTAAACATTCTTCCCGCAGAAATAGCTGCACAATTAAAACAACAAGAAAGTGCAATTGCTAATCGCTTTGATGAAGTGACAATTTTGTTTGCTGATCTTGTTAATTTTACAGAATTAGCTGCTAAAATATCTCCTATAGAATTAGTTAATTCTTTAAATCAAATTTTTTCTAGTTTTGATCGGTTAGCAGAAAACTATGGTTTAGAAAAAATCAAAACTATTGGTGATGCTTATATGTTAGTTGGTGGTTTACCTAATCCCCATCCAAATCATGCTGTAGCTGTCGCCAAAATGGCGCTGGATATGCAGCAAGAAATTACAAAATTTCAACCTGCTACAGGCCAATCTTTTCAATTACGAATTGGCATTAATACAGGTTCAGTTGTTGCTGGTGTAATTGGTTTAAAAAAGTTTAGTTATGATTTATGGGGAGATGCGGTAAACCTCGCTAGTCGCATGGAATCTCATGGTATTCCTGGAAAAATTCAAGTTTCAGAAAATACTTATCTCTTAATTAAAGATGAGTTTAAATTAGAAGAACGGGGGATAATTAAAGTTAAAGGTAGAGGAGAACTAACCAGGGTTAGCGCATCTCAAGCCCTATTGACAGGGGAATTACAGTAGAGGAGAATAGTTTGCGATGGATGCTGCTAACACAGAAATCATGTATTGATCATTCATCGCAGCTCGTCTTGACTTTTGTCGAATACTACGACG